>NZ_JBEXCV010000169.1:0-17508 GCF_040605455.1 Embleya sp. NPDC005575
GCCCGAGGCGTCGTCCGCGGCCCAGCCGCCCCGACCGGCGGGCGCACCACCGGCCGCGGTGCCGCCCCGGCCGGCGGACGCACCACCGCGTGCGCTCACCCGCGGGCAGGCCGTCACGATCGAGGATCTCGGCCCGTTCGCGGGCACGGTGCGGATCGAGGCGGCGTGGTGGGCACCCGGCCAGGCGGCCGGCGACACGGTGGCCCTGGTCCTGGACGACGACCGCCGAGTGGGTGACGACGGCGACCTGGTGTTCTTCAACCAACCGGTGCACGCCAGCGGTGCGGTGCGGTTGGCCGGCAAACTGCAGACCGGGACCACCAACGAGGTGGAACCGGGCTCGGATTCGGTCGAGATCGACGTCACCACGTTGCCCGCCGGCCGCAGTCGGGTCCTGGTCGCGCTCGCGTTGGACGCCGCCAGTGGCACCACCTTTGCCCAGGTACCCGTCACCGTCGGTATCGTCGACCCTGTGACCTGCCGCCGACTTGCCGAATTCCGGTTGAGCGGAGGCGATGAGACCGTCATGATCCTGGCCGAGGTCTACCGACGCGGCGACTCCTGGCGCCTGCGCTCGGTCGGTCAGGGCTATGCGGAGGGCCTGGCAGCTTTGGTGATCGAGCACGGGGTGGTGGTGGACGATTGATCCGGCCGAGCTGACGGGGCATCGTAGGATGCGCCGTCGTACGCCCGGGCCACACCCCAGGAGCACCCTGGGTGGGCACGCCCCGCGCGGCTTTGATAGGACTGCCACCATGCCGCGTGTGTTCTCCGGGGAACGGGACTCCACCGATCCCTCCCCGCGTCTCCTCACCGCCGGGCATCCCGGTACCGCCACGAACGAACCGAGCCTTCCCCAGACATGACTGTGAATCCGGTGACTGCCGAAAACACCGCGGACGCGACGTCCGCACCCGAAACCCCGTCCGTACCGCGTCCGTCCGGCGCGGTACCCAAGCCCGGACCTCGACCGGGCCCGAAGCCGGGCCCGCCCAAGCCCGCCGTGCCGCGTCAGGCGACCGCGGCTGCGGGATCCGCCCCGGCGAAGCCGGGCAAGCCCGGCAAGCCCGCTCCGGCCGCGCCGCGCGTCACGCTGATCGCGGCGACCGAGGAGAACGTCTTCGACGCCGCGGACGACGCGGTGGACGCGCTCCTGGAGGCCGGCACCGAGCCCGGCTCGATCCTGGTGCTGACCACGGGCGGGCCACACCCGTGGCAGCAGCACGAGGAGACGTTCGGCGCCGCGCAGTACTGGCGTCAGTACGACGAGGGCAAGGACGTCTTCTACGCGTCGCTGCCCGCCTCGCGTCCGCTGCGCCGGGCCGCGGTCGTGGTCGTGGTCAACGGATTCGCCGACCAGGACCAAGCCGCGCAGATCCTGACCGCGGCACTGACCGCCGGGGCGTCGGTGACGGTCTGCGGCGACATCGAGCGGGTGCGCGCGCTCACCGGTATCGCATAGCACGTCGTAGCACGTAGGGGGCCCGCTCGTATCCGGTCCGGTCGAACTCGGGCCCCCTGCCCCGCGGAAGCCGAAGGTCGGCTACGGTTCGTTGCCATGTCGGAATCGCCGTCGATCGCGCAGCTCCTTGACCGGTTCCTCAGCGACCAGGAGGACCGGCTGAAAATACAGCAGTACCGGGCCTGTAGCACCGTCATCGACATGTTGTCGGGCTATCTCAACCGGTATGCCTACACCACCCTGATCGGGGCCGAACGCCAGGAATGGGACCGCGCCTTCTCGGCCGGTGACGACCGGGCGTTCTGCAACGTGTTCGGGGTGCGCAAGTTGATCGCCGGGATCAAGCCGTTCCACGCACAACATCTGCGTACGCGGTTGCAGAGCCCGGAGCTCGTCCAGGACCACGCGTTGACGGTCACGACCGATCTGGTCGACTGGCTCGCAGAGCGCGGTCTCACCGCCTGATTCAAAGCGTCCGTCAGGACGCGGAAGGTCGTACCAGGGGAGTGGGCCCCGCCTCCGGCAGGTAACGCACCTGCGGCAGTTCAGTCGCGGGGCGGGCCGGGGCGATGCCCGCTGCCCTGATCGGCGTGCTGCCGCCGGGACCGCCCTCGCGGCCCGCGCGCAGCGCCGGGGTCCGCCCGGAGCGCCCGTCGGCGACCACCTGCCAGCCGTCCCGCGTGACGATCGCGACCGCGCCGCAGCGCAGTCCGTGCAGCACGCACGCGTCGTGCAGCCCCCACATCCAGCGGCCGTCGTCCATTTCCCACTCGCGCGTGCCCTCGCGGTGGATCGCCAGCACCGTGGTGTGCGTCGGGGTGCCCCTCCGCAGGTCGTCCGGGACGATCAGGCGCAGGTTCGCCAGGATCAGATTGCGGCAACGCCAGCCGTCGGTACGGGCCTCGCCGAAGCCGAAGGAGGCGCTGGCCACCGGGCGTTCGGACCGATCCAGGACGGCGACCACCGCCGTGCGCGCGACCGGTTGGTGCAGGTCGTGCAGGCGTTTGAGCAGCGCCCGGGGGTCGCGCAGCAACGGGATCCCCCGCGCACGCCAGGACTTGGTGTCCAGCCAGCGGGAGGGACTGGCCGTGGGTGCGCCGTGGTGAGCGGGCGCGGTGGAGGCGGTTGCGGCGATGTGCACGGTCCTCCTTCCGTCCGGGACGGACAGCGGCGCACGCTCCGGATACGGGCGGCTCGCGGCGGAGCGGCGCCGACGGGGCCCGCACGGGAATGTGAAGAGAACGCCTTGTCGATTCTTGCGTGACGCCCGCGAACTCGGCAACACGTACGTGTGATCATTCGGTACGTCCGCGTGATGGCACGGGGGTCGGCCGGCGCCGGTCACCCCTCCATCGTGAGCACCAGGGGCAACACCTGGCGGGCCCCGGCCCGGCGCAGCAGGCGGGCCACCACGGTGAGCGTCCACCCGGTGTCGGTGCGGTCGTCCACGAGCAGAATCGGCGCGTCCAGGGCGGCCACCCGCTCGGCGAGCGCGTCCGGTAGTACGAACGCGTCGGCGATCGAACGCAGGCGCTGCGCGCTGTTGCTGCGCGGCCCCGGACCGCCCGCGCCGGGCGCGTACTCGACCCGGCCGAGCCAGGGGAGTCGGCCGACCGAGGCCAGCCGTTCGCCGAGGCTGTCGATCAGCGCGCCGCGCGTGTGCGAGGCGATGGTCACCACGCCGCCGGGTCGGCGCTGCCAGCCCCATGCGGCCAGGACCTGGACGACGGCGTCGAACGCGGCGTCCGGGATCGGCCCGTCGGGCGCGCCGGGGGCCAGGGTCGGGCGCAGCCGGTTGCCCCACCCGATGTCCGAGGCGCGGCCCAGCGCCCGTCCCGCGGCGGCCTGTTCGCCGTCGGGGATGCGGCCCTTGAGCTCGACGCCGGCCACCGCCATGCCGGTGGGCCACATCCGCCGCGGCTCCACCTCCACGCCCGGCCGACCCAGCGCCGCGCGTGCCGCGTCCCGGGAGGCGGGATCCACCCGCGCGTCGTGGCGCGGGCCCGCGCAGGCGTCGCAGCGCCCGCACGGGGCGGCGCCCGGATCGTCCAGGCAACGGCGCAGGAACTCCATCCGGCAGGTGCCGTCGGCCTGATAGTCGCGCATGGACTGCTGCTCGTGCTCGCGGGCCGCGGCCACCCGCGCGTAGCGCTCGGCGTCGTACTCCCAGGGGCGTCCGGTCGCGGTCCAGCCGCCGCGCACGCGCTTGACCGCGCCGTCCACGTCGAGCACCTTGAGCATCAGCTCCAGGCGGTTGCGGCGCAGGTCCACGAGCGGTTCCAGGGCCTGTGTGGACAGCGGGCGTCCAGCGCCCTCCAGGGCGGCCAGCGTGCGCTCGACCTGCTCGCGGGCGGGAAAGCCGAGCGAGCCGAAGTAGCGCCAGATCGCCTCGTCCTCACGGCCGGGCAGCAGCAGCACGTCGGCCCGGTCCACGGCGCGCCCGGCCCGGCCGATCTGCTGGTAGTAGGCGATCGGCGACTGCGGGGCGCCCAGGTGCACGACGAAGCCCAGGTCGCCCTTGTCGAAGCCCATGCCGAGCGCGGACGTGGCCACGAGCGCCTTGACCCGGTTGGCCAGCAGGTCGGCCTCGGCGACCCGGCGCTCGGCGTCCTCGGTGCGGCCCGAGTAG
Source organism: Embleya sp. NPDC005575 (assembly GCF_040605455.1). Lineage (NCBI taxonomy): Bacteria > Bacillati > Actinomycetota > Actinomycetes > Kitasatosporales > Streptomycetaceae > Embleya > Embleya sp. NPDC005575. Next base: position 4,092 of record NZ_JBEXCV010000169.1, read on the forward strand.
GACGCGACGGCGTGCCCGCGCGAGCGCAGGAAGGCGGTGACCTCCTCGGCCGCGGCGACGGTCAGCGTGTAGACGATGCCCGAGCCCGGCAGCTCGGGCAGGTGGGTGTCCAGCCAGGCCAACCGGTCGGCCGCGTCGGGCAGTCGCAGCACGCCGAGCGACAGGCTCCCCCGGTCCAGGGTGCCGCGCAGCACCAGCGCGTCGCCGGCCGGGTCGAGCTGCTCGGCCACGTCGGCGCTCACCCGCGCGTTCGCGGTCGCGGTGGTGGCCAGGACCGGGACGCCGGTCGGCAGCTCCTCCAGCAGGGTGCGCAGCCGGCGATAGTCGGGGCGGAAGTCGTGCCCCCAGTCGGACACGCAGTGCGCCTCGTCGACCACGAGCAGACCGGTGGTGGCGGCCAGCTTGGGCAGCACGGTGTCCCGGAAGTCGGGGTTGTTCAGCCGCTCGGGGCTGACCAGGAGCACGTCCACGGTGCCCTCGGCCACCTCGGCCTGCACCGCGTCCCAGTCGTCGACGTTGGCCGAGTTGATGGTGCGGGCCCGGATCCCGGCGCGGGCGGCGGCGTCGACCTGGTTGCGCATCAGGGCCAGCAGCGGCGAGACGATCACGGTGGGCCCCGCACCGCGTTCGCGCAGCAGCGCGGTGGCCACGAAGTAGACCGCGGACTTGCCCCAGCCCGTGCGCTGCACCACCAGGACCCGGCGATGGTGCGCGACCAGCGCCTCGACCGCGCGCCACTGGTCCTCGCGCAGCCGCGCGTCGCCGCCGGCCAGGTCCCGCAGCACGGCGTCGGCACGGGTGCGCAGGTCCGTCGCGGGGTCGGGGCGGGCGTCGTGGGCGGTGGATCGGTCCTCGGTCATGCCTCCCTTTGTAGTCGCCATCGGCGACATCACGAAAAGGCGGCCGGGGCGGTTCGTGCAAAAACGGGTCGCCTTCGCGGGGCGCCCGGGCCGACCGGGGCGGGCTGAGCCCCTGGCCGACGGGCGTTCGGCGCGCGATGGTGGAAGGGACCGAAACCCCCCAGGGCGACGGAGGCGCGACGTGCGCTACCTCGAAGTGGACGGATTTCCCCCGGTGAGCCGGATCGGACTGGGCACCCGGCAGTTCGGCTCGCGGATGTGGGGCTACGGCGACGCGTACGCGTCGGTGACCGCCCACGTGCTGGTCGGCCGGGCGCTGGAGCTGGGGGTGACCCTGTTCGACACGGCCGAGGTCTACGGGCTCGGGCGCAGCGAGCGCATCCTGGGCGAGGCACTGGGGGCGGACGCCGGTCGGGCCGTGGTGGCCACCGCGTTCGTGCCGGCGCTGCCGACGACCGCCGTGCTGCGCGGTCGGGCGTATCGCAGCATGGCTCGGCTGGGTCTGGACCGGATCCCGCTGTACCAGGCCCATGCCGCCAATCCGCTGGTGTCGATCGACGTGATGATGAACGCGCTCGGTGAACTCCGGGACGAGAAGATCGTCGAGGAGGTCGGGGTGAGCAATCACGACCTCGCCCGGTGGCGCCGGGCCGAGCACGCGCTGGGTCGACGGGTGCTTTCCGACCAGGTCGAGTTCAGCCTCGCGGCGCCCGGACCGCTGCGCGACCTGGTGCCGTGGGCCGAGCGCAATCGGCGCCTGGTGATCGCGCACAGCCCGCTGGCCCTGGGCCTGCTCGGCTCGCGCTACGACGAGTACAACCGGCCGGCCGGATTCCGGGTGCACGCGACACTGTTCCGCCCGGAGAACCTGCGCCGGGCCGAACCGCTGCTGGAACTGTTGCGCGAGGTGGCCGTCGGGCACGACGCGACGCCCGCGCAGATCGCGTTGGCGTGGACGCTGTATCGGGGGCCGGTGGCGGCCGTCCCGGGGGCGTCCACGATCGAGCAACTGGAACACAACGTGGCGGCGGCCGAGATCGCGTTGGCCGAGGACGAGTACCGGGCCCTGACCGCGCAGGCGGAGGTCTTCGCACCGCTTCGGGGTCTGGACGCGATGCGCTCGCGCGGACGGCGCTAGCCGCGGGGCGCGGACGCCGGGCGAGACGGAGCCGGTAGGGCCGAGTTTGTCAAGGTATGTATCCACAACGGCCGAGTCGCGCACAGGTCGTCGGCGGATGCCGGGCTCGGGTCGCGAGCGGGCGCAGGCTCGCCGCATGAACGACACCGATGGTTTCGACCGCACCCCCTTCGTGGCGATGTCCCCGCAGTCCGTGCTGCGGGTGCGCTCGCCCGCGGACCTGGTGGAGGCCGTGCCGTATCTGATCGGGGTGCGGCCCACCGACAGCGTGGTGCTGCTGGGCATCCTGCCGGGTGAGCGCAGTCGGGTCGGCCCGGTGTTGCGCCACGACCTGCCGCAGCCGGCCGATTTCGAGCCCGCCGCCCGGCACTTCGCCCGACTGCTGGTGCGCACCGGCGCGTGCGGCGTGGCGGTCGCGATGTATCCGGACGGTGCCGAGGCGATGGCGCCGGCCACGGGAGGGACGGCGCCCGAGGCCGGGTCGGCGCCGGCCGTCGAGCGGCTGAGGCCGCTGCACACGGCGATCGTCCACGCGTGTGGCACGCACGCGATCGAGGTGCGCGAGGCGGTGTGTGTGACCGCCGCGCGCTGGTGGTCCTACGGCTGTACGGATACCCGGTGCTGCCCGGCCGAGGGCACCTTGCTGCGCACCGAACGCAGCTCCACGGTCGCCGCGACGGCGGTCTGGGCGGGACTGCCCGAGCCGGTGTCGTTGGCCGAGCTGGTGCGCCGCTTCCGGCCGCCGGAGTACGCGATGCGGGAGCTGATGCTGGGGGCGTACGAGAGCGTGCGGGGCGAGTCCCAGGGGTTCGCGGTGGGGCGCACGCTGACCGCGCTGGCCGGCCACCGTGCGCGGTTCCGGGCCGGCGACACCACGATCGAACCGGCCGAGGCGGCGCGGCTGGTGCTGGGGCTGAGCGATGCGCGGGTGCGCGACGAGGCGATGGCCTGGCACGGCGAGCAGCCGGGCGACGCCGACGACGTGGCCCTGCTCGCGCTGTGGACCGCGCTGGCCCGCCGGGCCTTCGCCCCCGCCTCCGCTCCGCCGCTCACCCTTGCCGCGTGGGCGGCCTGGACGATCGGCGACGGCGTGCTGGCCCGGGTCGCGGTGACCCGGGCGCTGCGGGCCGACGCCGGGTACACGATGGCGCGGTTGCTGCACTCGGCGATCAACAGCCCGCTGAGCGCGGCCGAGGTGCGCCGAAGGATCTTTCGCGATGCCGTGACCAACCGGGCGCCGTGACCGTTGGGGGGCCGGGGCCACATGTCGATCGACCGGTCGACATCGGGACGGTACCGCCGCCGGAGCCGGTGCGGGGAAGCCCGATCCCGCTCGCGCGGGCCCATGAGAAGCGGGAGACGAGCGTGGTGAGCGTGAGCACGACCCCACATCCCGTCGCACACGACGCGCTCGTCTGCGTGGACGCCCCGGGCATGGCGATCAGTGGGCTCGACGGGCAACTGCGCGGGCACGGCGTGCAGGGCATCTACCACGACGGGCGGCGCACGCTCTCGCGCGTCGTGCTGACCATCGGCGGCACCGAGCCCGAACCGCTGTCCGGACACGTGGTCGCGGCCGACACCGTGCGCTACCTCGCGATGCGCCGATTCGCCGCGGACTCGCCCGACCCCGGCCTGGTGATCGAGCGCACTCGCCACGCCGCCGGCCGGGAGCGGCTCGTGCTGCGCAACACCGGGCGCCGGGTGCTGCGCTTTTCGGTCGAACTGGCCCTGGGTACCGACCTGATCCCGCTCGACGCGCTGCGAGCCGGACACCGCCCGACCGAACTGCCGGCCCGGGTCGCCGCGGCGGGTCTGGGGTGGAGCGCACCGGACGGGACGAGCGTGCGGGCGAGCGCCGAGCCGGCGCCGGACACCGCGCTGGCCGCCACCGCGACGCTGCGCTGGGACGTCGACCTGGAGCCGGCCCGCTCGTGGGCGGTCGAACTGCGCGTGGCTGCCGACCCGGTTCCCGGTCGACCCGGCCCGCGCGCCTTCTCCGGCCGGCCGCCGTGGACGCAGCCCCGGGTGCGCTGCGACGACGTGCGGGTCGCGGCCTGGCTCGACCAGGGACTGCGCGACCTGCGGGCGCTGCTCGCCGTCCCCGATCCCGACCTGCCGACCGCGCCGCTGCCCGCCGCGGGCGCGCCGTGGCAACTGGCCCCCACCGGGCGCGACGCGCTGTGGACGGCCCGGATGTTGTTGCCGCTGGGCACCCGATTCGCGAGCGGTGTGCTGCGGTTGCTCGCGGCCCGCCAAGGCGTGCGCGCGCAGCCGCGCGGCGGCGAGGACCCCGGGCGGATCCCGCACACCCTGGGCCGGGCCGGCGAACCGGCCCGCTACGACTGCGCGGGCTCGACCGCGCTGTTCGTCACGCTGTTCGGCGAAGCCTGGCGCTGGGGACTGCCCGCCGCCGAGGCCGGCGCACTGCTGCCCGCGCTCGGCCGTGCGCTCGGGCACCTTTCCCGCACGTTGGGCGAGCGGCCGGGCGACTTCGTCCGGCTCGGCCCCGAGGGGCCCGCGCCGTGCGAACTCCAGGCACAGACCTATGAGGCCGCGCGGCACGGCGCGGCCCTGCTGGACGCGCACGGCCTGCCGGGCGCGGGCGCCTTGCGGGAACGGGCCGAGCAACTCGGCGTCGCCTTCCGCCGGGCGTTTCGCGCCGAGGACGCGGCGGGTGAGTACTACGCGGCGGCGCTCGACCCCGCCGGCCGGCCGATCACCGTGGCCTCGTCCGCGATGGCGCACCTGCCCGGCAGCGGCATCCTGGACGACACCGGCAATCGGGCGGTGGCCCGCCGGTTGACCGCGCCCGACCTGGACTGCGGCTGGGGGCTGCGCGGCACGTCGGCCCGGATGCCCGGCTACCACCCGCTCGCCGCCCGAGGCGGCGTGGTGCGCGCCCACGACACGTGCGTGGCCGCCGCCGGACTCGCCGACGCGGGCCATCTCGACGCCGCGCAACAACTGTTCGCCGGGCTGTTGCACGCCGCACCGTGGTTCCAGTACCGGTTGCCGGAGATGCACGCGGGCGAACAGCGCGCGGAAGGCCACGCTCCGGTGGCCCACCCCCTGGCATGCCGGCCGTTCGCGCGTGCGGCCGGGGCGATCCTGCCGGTCCTGGTGGCCTTTGCCGGGATCCTGCCGGACGTCCCGGCCGGTCGGGTCACCGTGCGCCCGGCCGGCCCGCTGGACATCGGCGAGCTCGAACTACGCGATCTGTGCGTGGCCGGCGAGCCGTTCACGGTTCGGGTCAACCGGGCCGGTCAGGCGATCGTGGAGGCGGCGGCGGAGGGCATCCGGTTGGCGATCTGAACCGCGCGACCCGGTGACGCGACGCCACCGCCCGCGTGCGCGGGGTATGCCGAGCGATCGGGAATCCGTTTTATCGTCAGCCAGACAGCTAGTGCCCTCCGGGCACTAGGATCGCCCCATGCCGCGCTCCGAGACCTCGCTCTTTCCGCCCTTCGGAGTCACCGTGGATCTCGTCGTCCTTACGGTGCGCGAGCACGCGCTGAGTGCCTTGACCATCCGCCGGGGCGAGCCGCCGTTCCAGGGCACGTGGGCGCTGCCCGGCGGCTTCGTGCGCGAGGGCGAGGGCCTGGAGGCCGCTGCGGCGCGGGAACTCGCCGAGGAGACCGGCCTGGACCGGCTGCCGGTGCACCTGGAGCAACTCGCCACCTTCGGCGACCCCGGCCGCGATCCGCGGATGCGCGTGGTCAGCGTGGCCTACCTGGTCCTGGCCCCGGATCTGCCCGCCCCGCGCCCCGGCGGCGACGCGGCCGGCGCGCGCTGGTCCTCGGTCGGCGAACTGCTCGGCGACGGCAGCCGGCTCGCCTTCGACCACGGGCGGATCCTGGAGGACGGCGTCGAGCGCGCCCGCTCCAAGATCGAGTACTCCTCGCTCGCCGCCGCCTTCTGCCCCGAGGAGTTCACCGTCGGCGAGCTGCGCCGGGTCTACGAGGCGGTGTGGGGCGTGGCCCTGGATCCGCGCAACTTCCACCGCAAGGTGACCGGCACGCCCGACTTCCTGGTGCCCACCGGCGGCACCACCACCCGGCAGGGCGGCCGGCCGGCCCAACTGTTCCGGCGCGGCTCCGCGGAGAAGCTCAACCCACCGATGTTGCGCCCCGAGGCCTGACCGACCCGGCCGCGGTCGCGCCTTCGGCGTCGCCCGGCACCCGCCGCCGGCGGGTGCGTGCCGGCAAGGGTGTCCGCCCGGTCAGCCCTGGCCGCCCAGATCGAGTCCGTCCGCGTCGTAGGCGAGTTGCGCGTCCCGGCTGCGGTGGCGACCCAGCATCACGAGCAACTCCACCACCCGCGTTTGCAGCGCCGGCGGCCAACCCGCGACGCCCTGCGGTCCGTGGGCGATGCCCGCAAGGAGGTCGTCCAAGAGCAGGCCGAGCCGGGTGTGTTCATCCCGCAGCCGCCACACCGCGGGTTCGAACCTGGGATCCGCGCGCCGCACTTCTTCGTAGAGGCCGTCGGGCCCTTCGGTGGCCGCGACGTGTTCGTACAAATCGGCCCGCAGTTGGCGCAGCCCCGCGCACAGCGCGGCCACCCGGCGCGGGCCCGCCTGGTTGGCGACCAGGCCGTCACGGACGATCAACAACGCGTCGTCGAGGTCGCCCCGCCTGCGGCGGACGGCGTCCAGGACGCCCGGATCGGGAACAGACATGCCGACCTCCAGTGGCGGTACTCGGCGGTACCTCGATGGTCCTCCAGGACCAGGCGGCCTGTCCAGGTTCGGCGGACTTTTCCGCAGCTCGCCGATATGCCATCAAATGCCGGGAAAATTATGATTTCGCCGGTATGTTGCCAAAGATCCATAGATCTCCCGTATTCGGGGTGACGAGGAGCGATGGCGATGATCCAGACACGCGCGCTGACCAAGAGATACGGCGGCATCGTGGCCGTCGACGACCTGTCCTTCGATGTGCTCCCCGGCAGGGTCACGGCGCTGCTCGGGCCAAACGGCGCGGGCAAGTCGACCGTCCTGCGGCTGATGCTCGACCTCGAGCGCGGTGGGGGCGAGACGCTGTACGACGGCCGACGCTACCGCCGGCTGCGCCGACCCGGCGCCGAGGTCGGCGCCTGCGTGGGCCTCTTCGGCGCACATCCGGGACGCCGCGTCCGGGCGCACCTGCGGATGCTCGCGGCGGCCGGTCGGATCCCGGCCCGCCGAGTGGACGAGGTGCTCGACCTGGTCGGGCTGACCCCGGTGGCCCGCGCTCGGATCCGGGTGCTCTCGGCGGGTGCGCTCGGCCGACTCGGGCTGGCCGGCGCGCTGCTCGGCGATCCGGGCACGTTGGTGCTGGACGAACCCGCGATCGGCCTGGACCCGCAGGGGGTGCGCTGGCTGCGCGACTTCCTGCGCGCCTATGCGGACGATGGCCGTACGGTCCTGGTCGCCGGGCACATCCTGGCCGAGACCGCGCACTGCGCGGATCGGGTCCTGGTGATCAGCCGGGGCCGCCTGATCGCGGACGAGTCGGCGGCCGACTTCCTGCGCCGCGGGGCGCGAGCCGGAGTTTCGGTGCGTACGCCGCAGGTGGCGCGGTTGTCCGCGCTGTTGCGGACCGAGGGCGTGCACGCCACTCGCTCCGACGGCACCTCGCTCACCGTGACCGGTGCCGATCGGGCCAGGGTCGGCGAGATCGCCTTCCGCGGCGGGATCCTGCTGCACGAGTTGGTCGAACGCGAGCCCGGGGTCGGCGACGCGTTCACCGATGTGATCACCCTCGGGCGCGAGCGTAGGCGGACCGGCGAGGACGAGGATTCGCGCAGGGGACGCTCGACCGGGCTCGACTCGGCGAGCCGGCCCACCGAGGAGCTCGTCGGACTCGGATCCGAGTACACCCGCGCGACGCCGGCGGGCCCGACGCTCACCGGCGCGGCGCCGTCGGCCGCACCCGGGACGGGGCTCGACACCGACCCTGACCCCGATCCCGATCCCGACCCTGACCCCGACCCTGACCCCGATCCCGACCTCGATCCCGATCCGCACCCGGCTCGAGCACGAACGGAGGCCCTGCGGGCAGCCACGCCGAAAGCCACGCCGGCGACCCGCCGCGACAACGCCCCGATCACCGTGCCCGAGGCCCCTGGGATCATCGAGTCGGGCACCGCCCCCGGCACCGCCTCCGCCGCCGACCCGAACACCCGGGCGTCCGTCGCGCCGTGCACGCGTCCGGCCGACGCCGACGCCGACATCGCAACCGGCGCCCGTACCCGCCGAAGCAGCGAGCCGGACCCGAACGAGGTGCCCGCCGCGCTGCCGCCGAGGCGCCGATTCGCCCGCACCTGGCGTTCCACCGAGCACGCCGGACAGACCGACGAGGTGAGAAGCGCATGAGCGCGATCGCATACGAATTCGTGCGGGCCCGCAGCCTGCGCACGACATGGGGCGGCCTCCTGGGCCTGCTCGCGCTCGCCGCCGGCGCCACATGGGTGGCGGTCCGCCAGGCCGGCGCCGTCTCGATCGGCTCAGGCGAGGCGGCCCACCTGGTCACCGCGGGACCCGGCCACACCCCCGTGCTGATTCCCGCGATCATGCTGGCGACCGCCCTCGCCTGCGCGCGCGAGCAACGCCGGGAGGCACTGCCCAGCCTGTTGCTCGCGTTGCCCCGGCGCGGTCGGGTGTACCTGGTCAAGGTGGTCGGCACCGCGGTCGCGGCCGTCGCGGTCGCCGTCCTGGCGGTGGCCGCGAGCGTCGGCACGGCCCGCGCCGTATTCGGCCCGACCTTCTTGGAAACCGCGGCGATCGAGGCCCCGGCACCGCGGATTTTGGCAGGATTCGTCGCCTACGTGCTGTGCGCCGCCGTCCTCGGCCTGGCGATCGGCACCTTGTCCCGCGGCGCCCCACTGATCGCGATCGCCGCCGCGGCGCTGCCCGCCGGAGCCGAGCGGCTGATCGCGGCGGCCGTTTCGGCCGGTGCCCCGCCGGCGTACCGAGACCTCGTGCGTTACCTTCCGTTCCGCGCCGCGGACCGTATGCTCGCCGTCGCCGACGGCGACCTGCCGCCGGTGGTGGACGGCTCGGTCCTGGCCGGAACCACGCTCGTGCTCACCGTGCTCGCGATGATCACGTTCGTGCGCCGCCGAGCCTAGGACGTGTCCGGCGGATCCCGCCGGACAGGGCCTGGCCGGTTCCGACGGACGTCACACTTTCGGACGATCGACCCGCAAGGTAGATCACCCTTTCGTGTGTTTTTCAGCCGAGAGCGGGTTTGCTGCTCAAGCCGGACCCGTTCGAGGCCGAGATGGAGAGCGTGAGTATCGCTGCCCATCAGACAATGACCCACGCCCCGGCGAGCGGCTCGGCCGACGCGTTCCGCGCCGGCGAGCCGGGCGCCGCCGGCACCGACCCGATGTCCCGCCGGCCGTACGTGTGGGACGGCCCCGACCTCGAACCGGCCCGCGCCGTGCGCAAACCCGGCGTCGGTCGAGGCCGCGGCCTGCACGGCCAACTCGTCCAGCAGCTCGGCCAGATGATCGTCGCGGGCGAAGTGGGTGCCGAACGCCCGCTGGTGCCCGAGGAGATCGGCCAGCGCTTCGAGGTCTCCCGGACCGTGGTGCGCGAATCGCTCCGGGTCCTGGAGGCCAAGGGCCTGGTCAGCGCCCGGCCCAACGTCGGCACCCGAGTGCGCCCGGTGAGCGACTGGAACCTTCTCGACCCCGACGTGATCGAGTGGCGCGCGTGCGGCCCGCAACGCGACTCGCAGCGCCGTGAACTCTTCGAACTGCGCTGGGGCATCGAGCCGTTGGCCGCGCACATGGCCGCGTGTCGCAACCATCCGGAGATCGTCCGCCGGCTCGCCGACGTGGTGGAGATCATGCAGCGGGCCGTCGCCCAGCCCGACCCGCTCACCTTCAGCCGCGCCGACGCGGAGTTCCACGGTCTGCTGCTCCAGGTCGCGGGCAATCGGATGCTCGACCACCTCGCGAGCATCCTGGCCGCCGCGCTCCAGGTCTCCGGCGGACACGTGGCCGGCTGCGAGCACCTCTCCGAGGCGTCCGTCTCGCTGCACGCGCGTCTGGTCGACGCGGTCGCCGCCGGCGACGGCGAGAGCGCCGAGGCCGCCATGCGCTCGCTGCTCGCCGTACACCCCGAGGTGGACCGCCAATTCCCCGCCCCGCGCGAGGGCTGACCCGCAGTCGAGGGGCAGTGCCACCGCCTGCCCGAGGACACGCGCGCATCGCCCCTTCGCCGACCCGACGCACGGGTCGGCGAAGGGGCGCGTGTATGTCCGAGTCCGCCCGCATATCCGATGTACGGAGAGTTCAGGCCAATCCTCCCGGTGAGGGGGTTCGCGTGCGTACTCTCGATATCTGACTCGCCGGCCCGGAGTTGCCAACAGGTGGGGTTGTGAGGCAATGAACGACGACAAGGTCGGATGCGAGCGGCCCGCAGGGATCGACGCGGCGCTGCTGGCAACCTTGACCAGCCAGGGATCGACGGCATTTGCTTTCTATGACCGGCAGTTGCACTGTCGGCGGGTCAGCGGCGCACTCGCCCGGCTGGCCGGCCGCGCGACCGAGGATCTGCTCGGCCGACGTCCCGGCGAGGTCTATCCGCCGGCCCGGGCCCGCCGGATCGAGGCAGCCATCTCCCGGGTGCTGGCCCGCGGCGAACCGCACGTGGAGACCCACGCGAGCCAAGCCCCGGGCTGCGGCGATCCCGCCGACCGGGTCGGCACGGCCCGCGCCGAAGCACGCGAACGGGCGTACGAGTCCCAGTGGTTGCCGGTGCGCGACCCGCTCGACGAGGCCGGTCCGGTGATCGGTGTACTGCTGGTGGTGCGCGACGTCACCGAGCAGCGGCGCTGCGAGGAACTGCTGCGGTCCAGCCAGTGGCGCACCGCCAGACTCCAGGCGATGACCGCGCGGATCGCGGGCACGCTCAGCGTGCCCGAAGTGGAGGAGGCGGTCGACGAACTCGGCACCGGCATCGCCGCCGCGTGCTCGGAGGCGTATCTGCTGGACGAGACCGCGCCGGTGTACCCGTGGCCGAACGTGCCCGCGCAGCGCACCGTCGCCCGCCGACGCGGCCTGCCCGCGCACTGGTCGCCGGACCTGGTGGCCGCGGTGACCGACGGCATCGCGCAATACACCTCGAACGACGGCCCGGGGGCCTCCCGGGTGATCCTGCCGCTGGTCGGCTCCGGCGCGCCGCTGGGCGTGCTGCGCTACACCTTCGACGACGGTCGTGCGTTCGACCCGGACGACCGGATCTTCCTGGAGGCGTTCGCGGGCCAGTGCGCGCTGGCCATCGAGCGCTCGCGCCTGTACGAGCGCGAGCACCGCACCGCCGTCGCGCTGCAGCGCAGCCTGCTGCCCGAGCGGTTGCCGGCGGTGCGCGGCGTCGAGTTCGGCTTCCGCTACCTGCCAGGCGCCCCCGACTTCGAGGTCGGCGGCGACTGGTACGACGTGTTCCGACTGCCGGACGGTCGGGTGGCGATCGTGGTCGGCGACGTGATCGGCAAGGGTTTGACCGCGGCGGCCGGTATGGGACGGGTCCGTTCGGCCCTGCGGGCGCTCGCCTTCACCGACGCCGAGCCCGCCGCCGTACTCACCGGTCTGGACCGGCTGTTCACCGCGACCGAGGACGACGAGTCGCTGACCACGCTCGTATACGCCGTGGTGGATCCCGCGACCGGCCTGCTCGACCTCGCCGACGCGGGCCACCTACCGGTGGTGGTCGTCTCGGCCGACGGCAAGGCCAAACTCGTCGAGATCGGCGAGGAGTCGACCCCCCTGGGAGTAGCGGAACAGCGGACGCAACACACCATTCGACTCGATCCGGGGGACATCCTGATCGGCTTCTCGGACGGGCTCGTCGAGACCCGCGGGCGCGGCATCGACGAGGGTCTGGACGACCTCGTGGAAATCGCCCGCGGGGCCCACGAGGGCCTGGAGGCGCTGTTGACCGACATCCTGGAAGGACTGTTCGGGGATCGGGATCGAGACGACGACGTGACCATCCTGGGAGTGCGGATCACCGGTGACGTGTGAGCCGGTTCCCCCACACAGGGTGTGGCGCGCACCGGTAGCGGGAACCGTGTGAGCTGCACCACCGAACGGGTGCGTAACACTTCTTCGCCTGGCCCGATGAGTACGAAGGTGGCAGCCGTTCGGGAATAGCAAAACAAGCCGCTGTGCTGATCCGAGCGCAACGGTTTGCCGGAACCACGGAACAAGCTGTCCGCCCGAGTGTCGTTCGCTTGGCGGCGCCTGCCTGTTCACCAGGTCGTGACGCCGTCCAGATCGTCGAGAGGTTGTTTGTGTCGGCCAGCACATCCCGTTCGCTCCCGCCCGAGATCGCCGAATTCGTCAACGTGAAGTCGTTGATCGAGCGGGGTGAGGCCCAGGGATACATCGCCAGCGACGAGGTGCGTCAGGCGTTCGAGGCCGACCAGATTCCGGCCACTCAGTGGAAGAACGTCCTGCGCAGCCTCAACCAGGTCCTCGACCAGGAGGGTGTGACCATCATGGTCAGTGCCGCGGACTCGGCGGCGCCCAAGCGCACCCGGAAGAGTGTGGCGGCCAAGAGCGCCGCCAAGCGCACCGCGACCAAGACCGTCGTCTCCAACCGCGCCGGCAGCGCCGGCACCGTGACGGCAGCGGCCGAACGGGCGACACCCGGCGCCGGCGCCGGCGCCGCGCCGACCACCACCGTGGCCGAGACCGCCCCGACCGCGCCCGCGGCGAGCGCCGCACCGCGCAAGAGCGCCGCGAAGAAGACCGCCGCCGCAGGCGCCGCCAAGAAGGCCGCGCCGAAGAAGGTCGCCGCCAAGAAGACCGCCGGCAAGGCCGGCGAATCCGACGCGGACGCCGAGGAGTTGCCCGACGACCCCGAGGCGGTCGTCGAGGACGCGGTGCCCGACGAGCCGGAGACCAAGGGCTTCATCCTCTCCGACGACGAGGACGACGCCCCCGCGCAGCAGGTCGCCGCCGCCGGCGCCACCGCCGACCCGGTCAAGGACTACCTCAAGCAGATCGGCAAGGTCCCGCTGCTCAATGCCGAGCAGGAGGTCAACCTCGCCAAGCGGATCGAGGCCGGCCTGTTCGCCGAGGACAAGCTCGGCTCCGGCGACAAGCTGCAACCCAAGCTCCGGATGGAGCTGGAGATCATCGCCGAGGACGGCCGCCGGGCGAAGAACCACCTCCTGGAGGCCAACCTGCGTCTGGTGGTCTCGCTGGCCAAGCGCTATACCGGTCGCGGCATGCTCTTCCTGGACCTGATCCAGGAGGGCAACCTGGGCCTGATCCGTGCCGTCGAGAAGTTCGACTACACCAAGGGCTACAAGTTCTCCACGTACGCCACCTGGTGGATTCGGCAGGCGATCACCCGGGCCATGGCCGACCAGGCGCGGACCATCCGCATCCCGGTCCACATGGTCGAGGTGATCAACAAGCT
>NZ_JBEXCV010000170.1:0-17467 GCF_040605455.1 Embleya sp. NPDC005575
GCACGGCGGGCGGCGGCGAGGCCGGGCCCGGGATGCCGGCTCCGCGTACGCCCGCCCCGGCCGCCACCGCGCCCGCCGGATCGGTGACCAGCCTGGTCAAGCAGGCACCGTCGGCGACCACGCTCGGCCGGCGGATCAACGACGCCCAGGCGATCGCCGCCGACTTCGGCCTGGAGGCCATCGCCGCCGAACTGGACCGGCTGCGGGCCCGGATGCGCCGGCCCGGGCTGCGGATCGCGGTGGTCGGCGAGTTCGGCCGCGGCAAGTCGTCGCTGATCAACCGGCTGCTCGGTGCCCCGGTGCTGCCCGAGGGCCGGCACACCCCGGTGCCGCTGGTGATCGCCTCGGGGCCGGAGCCGCGGCTGGAGTTGCAATTCGCCGACGGGCGGGCCGAACCCAGGCCGGCGGTGTCCGCGTCGTGGGACGAGGTACACCGGCTGAGTGAGCGGCAGGAACCGGACGAGGCCCGGCTGGTCGGCGTCCGCGTGCTCATCGCCGAACCCGAGCTGGCCCGGCTGGACGTCGAGTTGGTGGACACTCCCGGCGTCAATGCCGGGCACGGCAAGGGCACCGACGCCGAGGAGCACGACCGCAGGACCGAGGACCTGGTCCGGCGCACCGTCGCGGCCAGCGACGCGGTGCTGATGGTGGTCTCCGCGAGCGCGCCGCTCGGCCTGTCCGAGACCGCGTTCCTGGAGGAGGAGGTAATCGCCCGGCACGTGCCGCGGATCACCGTGGTGGTGTCCAAACTGGACACCGTCGACGAGGACGAGCGCGAGGACATCGTCGACTACCTCGGCGGCCGGGTGCGCCGCATCTCGCCGATCCTGCGGGTGCTGGCCGGCCCGCATCGCGAGGACCTGTCGCCGGTGGCCGGCGTGTTCGAGCGGATCACCGAGTTCACCACCTCCGGCGGCCGGCGCAGCATGCGCTCGCGGCAGACCGCGGGCCAACTGCTCTCGCTGCTGGACGAGATGGCCCAGGTGGGTCGGGACGGCCTGGCCGCGGCCGAGCTCGGAGCGGCCGAACGGCAGCGCGCCGTCGAGCAGTCCGAGGTGGAGATCGACCGGATGTCCGCCGAGTGGGGCAAGGTCCGGGTCGAACTCCAGCAGCGGCGCACGCAGACCGCGGAGAAATTCCACGAGCACCTCCAGCTCTCGCGCGGCGACCTGCTGGACACGCTGCGCTACGAGATGGAGCGCGCGCCGGACCCGCGGACCTGGTGGGAGCGCGACCTGCCGTTCCGGCTGCGCCGCGAACTCACGGCGCTGGCCAAGAAGTTCGAGGCCCAGCTGCATTCCAGCGTGCAGGCCGACGTGCAGTGGCTGGACGCGAAGATGAAGCTGCACTTCGGACGCGGCAGCGGATACCGGCTGGAGAAGGTCGAGCAGTTGTCCACCGAGTTCGAACTCGGCGAGGCGGAGTCGCTGGGCCTGAAGGACCTCAAGAGCCGCAAGCTCGCCTGGCGGATCGGCCCGACCGGCCTCGCCGTGCTCGGTGCACTGCTGATCCCGCTCACCGGCGGCGTCTCCGCGCTGCCGATGGGCGCGAGCATGGCTGCCTCGGCAGGCGGCATGGTGCTCGGCGAGGTCAAGTCGACGTCGCTGACCGAAGGTCAGCGCGCGCAGGCGATGAAGGCCTTGGAGCCGATGGTCGAGGAGGTGCTCGGCGGCTTCTCCGAGGAGGTCTCCAAACGCCTGCACACGCTTTACGCCGGGGTGATGGACGAGGCGGTGCGCGGCCAGAAGGCGTGGCGGACCGATCGGCAGACCGCGCTGGCCAAGGTCGGCGCCGATGGACCCGCATGGCAGGATCTGGTCTCGCGCAGCGAGCAGCTCGGGGTCCAGCTCGACACCATGCTGGGTGCCAGAGGCTGAGCAGCCGTCGAGGAGGGGAGCGTTCAGGGTGGACAGGGGTCACGGGGCGGCCGATGGGGCCTACGCGGGTTACGGCGCGTGGCGAGCACGGCAGGAGACTCTGGTCGGCCTGATCGACCGGCTCACGCCGATCGTGGCCGGACTACGGATCGGTGCGGGCGTCAAGAAGTTGGACTCGTTGAAGCAGCGGGCCGCGTCCGAGGCGTTCAAGGTGATGATCGTCGGCGAGTTCAAGCGCGGCAAGAGCACGGTGATCAACTCGATGCTCGGCGAGAAGGTGCTGCCCTCCTTCGCGCGTCCGTGTACCGCGATCATCAACGAGGTGACGTGGGGTGACACCCGCTCGGCGCTGATCTATCCGCTGGAGGCGGACGGCACGGCGGGCGACCCGCTGACCGTCGGCGTGGACGAGATCGCCGACTACGTCACGATCGGCGCGGACGATGACAACACCCCGAACCCGTACGAACGGGCGGTGGTGCGCTGGCCGCTCGAACTGTGCCGCAACGGCGTCGTGGTGGTCGACTCGCCGGGCCTCAACGAGGCCCCCGAGCGCGAGAAGGTCACCCTGAACTACCTCGAACAGGCCGACGTGCTCGTGTTCGTGGTGGACTGCCAGGCCGCGATGTCACGCAGCGAACAGCTCTTCCTGGACGTGCACGTCAAGGCGCGCGGGCACGAGGACGTGTTCTACGTCGGGAACAAGATCAACCTGGTCGAGGAGGAGGAGCGCGAGGACGTGCAGCGGGAGATCCGCAAGCGCCTCTCGCCCTACCTCTCCCGCCCGGACCGGGTCTTCTTCGTCAACGCCCGGGCCGCGCTGACCGGCCGGCAGAAGGGCGACCCGGACCTGTTGGCCGGCTCCGGGATGCCCGAACTCGAACGCGGTCTGGAGGACTTCCTGACCCGCGAGCGCGGCCGGGCCAAGATCCTTTCGCCCGCGCGGGAGCTCAAGTACCTGCTGATCGAGGCGCGCGAGCAGATCGACCGCAAGGAGGCGCTCCTGACCCAGGACGTCGAGGAGTTGCGGGCCACCTATGAGCGGGTCCAGGGTCCGCTGACCCGGCTGGAGCAGAATCGGCGGGTGATCGTCGCGCAGATGGAGGAGCACCTGCGCGAGACCCGCGGCGAGGTGGAGGCCGCGACTCGGCGGTTCATGGATCGGGTCGCCGCGAACATCCCGAACTGGGCGCAGGAGTACGACCCGAGCAACACCATCGGCGCCAATCCGTTCAACGCGCGGGAAAAGATGGAGGCGGCGGTCAAGGAGATCACCGACCATCTCTCCGGGCGGGTCCAGGTCGAGTTCGCGCAGTGGCAGGAGAAAGACCTCAAGCCGCTCGTCGCGCGTCGCGTCGAGGACATGGAACGGATGATCGACGACGACGTGAAGCAGTTCGTCACCCGCATCGACGAGATCCGCGCGTCGCTCACCGCCGGCCCGGTCGGCACCGACGAGGACGGCAAACCCTCGACGCCGATCGAGCGGCTGCTCGCGGACGCGGTCAGCTTCGTACTCGACCCGGCGACCGCGGTCTCCGGCGGCAAGTTCAACCTCAGGTCGATGCTTACCGCGCTGCTGCCGCAGATCGCGGTCGGCACGGCGGCGTTCCTGGTCGGCCTGGGCCCGTTCGTGATCCTCGGCGCGGTGCTCGGCTCGACCGTGTTCAAGGGCGCGCTGCAGTTGAACAAGGCCAATCGCCGGCTCAAGGAGCAGGTCGCCGAGCAGGTCCAGCTGGAACTGCGCAAGCAGGCCGACACCGACGTGACCAACCTGGGCGAAGAGGTGGTCAAGCAACTCCGCAAGATGCGCGACGCGATCGCCCAGGGCCTGGACGCGGAGATCAAGTCGATCCGCGACGAGGTCGGCGCAGCCCTACGCACCAAGGAACAGGGCGAATCCGACGCAAAGCGCGAAAGCACCGAAATGCGACGCTACGCCCAGGAACTGAACCGAGTCGACGAATCCCTGGCCGACCTGATCATGGACGTGGCAATGTAACGCCGCCCCGCCGGCCGGCCGGACAACCACACCCCGGCCGGCGCTTGAGGCCACCCAGGCAAACCAGCCCGGCCGGCGCTTGAGGCCACCCAGCCCCGCCGGCGCTTGAGGCAAACCAGCCCGGCCGGCGCTTGAGGCCACCCAGCCCGGCCGGCGCTTGAGGCCAAAAAGCGATCACCAACCCGCTAGTCGACCAAATCCCGCACAACCGCATCAGCCAACAACCGCCCGCGCAGCGTAAGCACTGCCCGCCCCCCCACCAACGGTTCAAGCAGCCCATCGACCACGGCCCGATCCGCCGCCTTCCGCCCCACCTCCGTCAGGAGCCCGCACGGTACGCCGTCGGACAACCGCAATTCGAGCAGGATCCGCTCCACCCGCCGGTCCTCCGCGGTGAGCAGCTCACGCGCCTGGGCGGGAGACGTGTGCGCGGCCAGCCGCTGCGCGTACGCGGCGGGATGCCGGACGTTCCACCAGCGCACGCCGCCCACGTGGCTGTGCGCGCCCGGCCCCGCGCCCCACCAGTCGGCGCCGGTCCAGTACAGCTCGTTGTGCCGGCAGCGCGCGGCGTCGTCGGTCGCCCAGTTGGACACCTCGTACCAGCCGAGCCCGGCGGCGGTGAACGCCTCGTCCGCCATCAGGTATCGGTCGGCGAGCACGTCGTCGTCCGGCATCGGCAATTCGCCGCGCCGCACCCTGCCGGCCAGCCGCGTACCGTCCTCGACGATCAGCGCATACGCCGAGACGTGGTCGGGACGGGCGCCGAGCACCGCATCCAGCGAGGCCCGCCAGTCGTCGTCGGACTCCCCCGGTGTGCCATAGATCAGGTCCAGGTTGACGTGCTCGAACCCGGCCGCGCGCGCATCGGCCACACACTGCTCGGGCCGCCCCGGGGTGTGCCTGCGGTCCAGGATCTGCAACACGTGCCTGCGCGCGCTCTGCATGCCGAACGACAGCCGGTTGAAGCCGCCCGCGAGCAGCGTGTCCAGGTAGGCCGGATCCACCGACTCGGGATTGGCCTCGGTGGTCACCTCGGCCCCGGCGGCAAGGCCGAACTCGTCCCGAATCGCGCCCAGGATCCGGGCCAGGTCCGCGGCCGGCAGCAGGGTGGGCGTGCCGCCGCCGAAGAACACCGTCTCCACCGGCCGCTCCACCTCGCCCAACAGCCGCCGGGCCAGCCGGATCTCGGCGATCGCGTCGTCCGCGTAGGACCCCTGCGAGGCCGATCCGCCCAGCTCGGTCGCGGTGTAAGTGTTGAAGTCGCAGTAACCGCATCGTGACGCGCAGTACGGCACATGCACGTAGAAGCCGAACGGGCGACTCGCGCCCGCGAACTCGGCGAGTGCGGACGCGGGCAACGAACCGTCTTCGGGCGCGGGCAGACCGTCGGGGGGTGCGGAGGGCATCCTCCCATTGTCCACGAGCCGGCGACCGGGTCCTGCGGCTGTCGAATGCCCGCGGGCCGGGGGCCGGGGGCCGGTCCCGGGCTCAGGTGACCAGCGTGCCCTTGTACATGTCCTCCAGCAGTTCCGCGTACTGCTGCTCCACCGCCCGCCGCTTGACCTTCAGGCTGGGCGTCAGCTCACCGTGCTCGACGCTCAGATCACGCGGCAGGATGGCGAATTTCTTCACCGTCTGCCAGCGCTGGAGACCGGCGTTGAGCTCGTCGAGACAGTCGGAGATGAGCGCGCGGGCCTCGGCGCTGCCGGCCAGTTCCTCGTACGATTTGTCCCGCAGTGCCGGTTGCTCGGCGGCCCAGCCCCGGATCGCGTCCGGGTCCAGGGTGATCAGCGCGGAGCAGAAGTTGCGGCTCTCGCCGTGCACGAGGATGTTGCCGACATACGGGCATATGCCCTTGAACCGGCCCTCGATCTCGCTGGGCGCGACGTACTTCCCGCCGGACGTCTTGATCAGGTCCTTCTTGCGGTCGGTGATGCGCAGGAACCCGTCCTCGATCACCGCGATGTCGCCGGTGTGCAACCAGCCGTCCTCGGTGAGCACCTCGGCCGTGGCCTCGGGGTTGTTGTGATAGCCCTGCATCACCGCCGGACCCCGCACGAGCAGCTCGCCGTCCTCGGCGATGCGCAGCTCCGAGCCGGGCAGGACCAAGCCGACGGTGCCGATGCGGTGCGCGTCGTAGCGGTTGACCGAGCTGCCCGCACTGGCCTCGGTCAGGCCGTAGGCCTCCAGGATGGGAATGCCGATCGCGTCGAAGAACTCCGCGACGTCGGACGAGAGCGCCACACTGCCGGAGATACAACCCTTGAGCCGGCCGCCGAACAGGTCGCGCAGCTTGGCGAAGACGAGCCGGTCGGCCAGCCGGTACTCGGCATTCAGCAACGCGGAGGGAGTACGACCGGCCTGCCGGGTCCGCGACATCTCCCGGCCGACGCCGATCGCCCACCGGAAGATCTTGTACTTGAGACCGCCCTCGGCACGCATCCGCACCTGCACGGAGTTGTACACCTTCTCGAACACCCGCGGCGCGGCGGCCATGAAGGTCGGCCGCACGATCGGAAGGTTGGTGATCAGCTTGGGTATCCGCCCGTCGATCGCGGTCGGGTACCCGATCCGGATCTGGCCGGACATCATCACCTTGCCGTAGCAGTGCGCGAGCGGCAGCCACAGATACTGCAACTCGTCCGTGTCGGTCAGCCCCATCGCGACCTGCGCGGCGGCCTGATAGGCCCACGTGTCGTGCGCGAGCCGGACACCCTTGGGCCGGCCGGTGGTACCGGAGGTGTAGATCAGCGTCGCGAGCTGGTCCCGGGTGATCGCGGCGACCCTGGTCTCGATCAGGTCGGGCTCCTTGTCCAGCCTGGCCCGGCCGAGTCCCTCCAGTTCGGCGAGGGTGATCACCCAGTCGTCGGCGTCCCGGTCGGTCGCGTGGTCGAAGACGATCACCTTGCGCACCGCGCCCAAGGCGGCCCGCTCACCGCTCAGCTTGGCGAGCTGGGCGTCGTCGGCCGCGAAGGCCACCACGCTGCCGGAGTCGGCCAGGATGAAGGTCGCCTCGTCGGCGTTGGTGGTCGGATACACGGTGGTGGTGGCCGCTCCGGCGCACATGATGCCCAGGTCCGCGAGCACCCATTCGAGCCTGGTCTCGGCGACGATCGCGACCCGGTCCTCGGGCTCGACCCCCAGCACCACCAGACCGGCGGCGATCGCCTTGGCCCGGTCGCCGGCCTGTCCCCAGGTGAGCGAGCGCCATTCCTCGCGGTCGCCGTCACCCACCGGCACCGGGTGCCGATATGCCTCTCGCTCGGGCGTCGCCCGAATGCGCTCCAGGAAGTCCACGGCGATGGAAGGCGGGCGATTGTCGATGCCGACGGGCTCTGGACTCACTGCGGCCTCCATGTCCTGGGCGAATGACAGCCCGGGTGAATTTCGGGGAGCGGTGGCGATGCCGAGTACTGGTGTGGATACCCGTACCCACGGCGACGAGAGCCGGATATCGGTAACGGGCGGAGTGCGGGAACGTTCGGTATAGCGGGAGTAAAAAGCAAAGCGGGTGCATCGGTTGTGCCCGATGCACCCGCAACGTACGCCGCCGCAGGGCTACGCGGTAGTAGCTTCGCCCGGATCCGCCTGCGAATCGCGTCGCCACACCCGCTGTGCCCAGCCGCCCGGCCCGGCGCCCACCCGCACCCCGGCCCGGCCGTGTCCTGCCGCCTGCCGCCTACTTCTTGCCGCCGCTGTCGTCGGTGGACAGCGCCGCGATGAACGCCTCCTGCGGCACCTCCACGCGGCCGACCATCTTCATCCGCTTCTTGCCTTCCTTCTGCTTCTCCAGCAGCTTGCGCTTACGGCTGATGTCACCGCCGTAGCACTTGGCGAGCACGTCCTTGCGGATCGCGCGAATGTTCTCGCGGGCGATCACCCGCGCACCGACCGCGGCCTGGATCGGCACCTCGAACTGCTGACGCGGAATCAACTCGCGCAGCTTCTTGGTCATCTCGACGCCGTAGCTGTATGCCTTGTCCTTGTGCACGATCGCGCTGAACGCGTCGACGGCCTCGCCCTGGAGCAGAATGTCGACCTTGACCAGCGCGGATTCCTGCTCGCCGGTGGTCTCGTAGTCGAGCGACGCGTAGCCGCGCGTCTTGGACTTGAGCGCGTCGAAAAAGTCGAACACGATCTCCGCGAGCGGCAGCGTGTAGCGCAGCTCGACCCGGTCCTCGGAGAGGTAGTCCATCCCGATCTGGACCCCGCGCCGGGTCTGGCACAGATCCATGATCGTGCCGATGTACTCGCTCGGCGCCAGGATCGTGGCCCGCACCACCGGCTCGTGCACCTCGGCGATCTTGCCGCCGGGGAACTCGCTCGGGTTGGTCACGGTGTGCTCGGTGCCGTCCTCCATGACGACGCGGTACACCACGCTCGGCGCGGTGGAGATGAGCTCCAGGTTGAACTCGCGCTCCAGCCGCTCCCGGACGATCTCCAGGTGCAACAGGCCCAGGAAGCCGCAGCGGAAACCGAAGCCGAGCGCGACCGAGGTCTCCGGCTCGTACACCAGCGCGGCGTCGTTGAGCTGGAGCTTGTCGAGCGCGTCGCGCAGCTCGGGATAGTCCGACCCGTCCAGCGGATACAGGCCGGAGAACACCATCGGCTTGGGGTCCTTGTAACCCCCGAGCGCCTCGGTCGCGCCGTGGTGCAGCGACGTGATCGTGTCACCGACCCGGGACTGCCGAACGTCCTTCACGCCGGTGATGATGTAACCGACCTCGCCGACGCTCAGGCCGTCGGACGGCTTGGGCTCGGGCGAGATGACCCCGATCTCCAGGAGCTCGTGGGTCACCCCCGTCGACATCATCTGGATGCGCTCGCGCTTCTTCAGGTCCCCGTCGATCACTCGGACGTAGGTGACCACGCCCCGGTACGAGTCGTAGACCGAGTCGAAGATCATCGCGCGGGCGGGCGCGTCCTTGACGCCGATCGGCGGCGGGACCAGGCGTACGCACTCGTCCAGCAGCTCGGGCACACCCACGCCGGTCTTGCCGGAGACCTTGAGCACATCCTCAGGGTCGCAGCCGATGATGTGCGCGAGCTCGGCCGCGTACTTCTCGGGCTGGGCGGCCGGCAGGTCGATCTTGTTCAGCACCGGGATGATCTGGAGGTCGTTCTCCAGCGCCAGGTAGAGGTTGGCGAGCGTCTGCGCCTCGATCCCCTGGGCCGCGTCCACCAGGAGGATCGCGCCCTCACAGGCCGCGAGCGAACGGGACACCTCGTACGTGAAGTCCACGTGGCCGGGGGTGTCGATCATGTTGAGGATGTGGATCCGGCCATCGGGGGCCGTCCACGGCAGCCGCACCGCCTGCGACTTGATGGTGATTCCGCGCTCACGCTCGATGTCCATGCGGTCGAGGTACTGCGCGCGCATCTGTCGCGCATCGACCACACCGGTGATCTGAAGCATCCGGTCGGCGAGCGTCGACTTGCCGTGGTCGATGTGGGCGATGATGCAGAAGTTGCGGATCAGCGCCGGGTCGGTACGGCTGGGCTCCGGCACGTTCACTGACGGGGTCGCGGGCACGCGGGCTTCCAGATTCTCGATCGGGTGGACTGGCGAGGGTTTGCGAAGGTCTGGCGGTCTTGCGAGGGTCCTGCAGGTGGCACGTGGGATCGGTGTGGGATCGCCGGTGTTCCCTACATCGTCCCATGCGGCACGGGTGAGCCGCGTTGGTGGAGCGGGCGAGGGCGGTTCGAGTCGCGTCCCGCGGGGGTTCGGGGGGCCTGAGCCGTCCGGGTGTTTGTGGACCCGTTGATCACTGGTAATCTGATGGATCGCGTGTGGCGTACGTGTCTCTGCCACGCAGTCAACGTCCGAACGGGCCCTCTCCCTGGATCGGATCCCGACCTAGTACTCAGAAGGCTCTTTCGTGGCGAACATCAAGTCCCAGATCAAGCGCAACAAGACGAACGAGATTGCGCGTCAGCGCAACAAGGCCGTCAAGTCGGAGCTCAAGACCTTCGTGCGCAAGGCGCGCGAGGCGGCCGAGGCCGGCAACGTCGAGCAGGCCGAGGCGCTCACCCGCCTCGCGGCCCGCAAGCTCGACAAGGCCGTCAGCAAGGGTGTCATCCACAAGAACCAGGCCGCCAACAAGAAGTCGGCGCTGGCGAAGCGTGTCGCGACGGCCAAGGCCTGATTCGCGCATCCGCATCGTGTGACACCCGAGCGCTTGCGCTCGTAGTGACTTCGAAGGCGCCGTCCCCGGGATTCCGGGGGCGGCGCCTTTGTGGTGGGCGGCGCCTGTGTGTGCGGGGGCTGGTGGGTCGGGGGCTCCGGGTCAGATGTTGCGGACCGTGGAGACCGTCACGACGGCCTTCTCCAGTGCGTAGGCCGGATCCGTACCGCCGCCCTTGACCGCCGCGTCGGCGTCGGCGACGGCGCACAGCGCGCGCACGATGCCGTCCGGGGTCCAGCCGCGCAATTGTTGCCGCACCCGGTCCACCTTCCACGGCGGCATACCCAGGTCGCGGGCCAGATCGTTGGGCCGGACATTGCGCGGGGCGGCCCCGACCCGGGCGATCTGCCGCACACTCTGCGCGAGCGCGCTGGTGACCATGACCGGCGCGACGCCGACCGACAGCGCCCAGCGCAACTGCTCCAGCGCCTCGGCGGTACGGCCCTCGACGGTCTTGTCGGCGACGGTGAAGCTGGACGCCTCGGCGACCCCGCTGTAGTAGCGCGCAACCACTTCCTCGTCGACCACGCCGTCGGTGTCCGCCATCAACTGGCTGCACGCGGACGCCAATTCGCGCAGGTCGTTGCCGATCGCCTCGACCAGGGTGCGGCAGGCGTCCTCGGTGAGCGAGCGGCCTGCGATCCGGAACTCGGACCGGGCGAACGCGACCCGGTCGCCTACCTTGGTGACCTTGGCGCACGTGACCTCCCGCACGCCGACCTTGCGGACCGCGTCCAGGAGGTTCTTGCCCTTGGGCCCGCCGAGATGGGCGAGCACGAGCACGATCTCGTCGGCGGGATCGGCGATCAGCTTCTTGACCTCGCCGGCCAGGTCCGCGCCGAGGTCCTGCGCGGACCGGATCACGATGACCTTGCGCTCGCCGAACAACGACGGACTGGCCAACTCGGACAACATCCCCGCCTGCAGCGCCCCCGGCGCGAGGTCGCGCACATCGGCATCGGGGTCCTGCGCCCGCACGGCACGGACCACCTCGCCGATCGCCCGATCCACCAGCAATTCCTCGGGCCCGACGACGAGCGTCACGGGCGCGAGCGGGTCATCCTGCATTCTCCTGGCCACCCGACCAAGCATCCCACGCCCGCCGGACACCCCCTCCCCCACCGCTGGTCGCCGCCATGCACACAAGGAGGCGGCCAGACGGCGCGTGGGCCGCCGCGTCGATCCGGGCGACGCCTGCTCGGGGGCGGCGGGGTGGAGGTGGCGGGGGCGTCGTCGAACACAGCGGTGGCCGCAGCGGTGGCGGCGGCGGCACCGGGGGCGGCGGCAGGCCCGGGACGGGGGTGCGTGGGGCCATCGCGGATGTCGACGAGCGGGCACTCCACGGACTGGACGACATCCGGACTACTGCGCCGCCGCCACGGCCGCTCGCGGCGCCACCACCACGCCCGCCGTCACCACCACCACCCCCGCCGTGCCGTGGCCGCCGCCACTGCTGCCACCCCGAACAGCGCCACCCGGGACTGATCCGCTTCGGCTCGCGTCGCGAGAGCCTCGGCCAGGGCAACCGCTGGCGCGCCGAGGTGGCCGAAGCGCCGGGCGGCGTGTCCCGGATACAGATCGGTAAGGCCGGGCAGGGGGCTTCCCGGCGCGGCCCGCGTACCGACCTCCAGGCAGCAGCGCTCGATGAACGCTCGATCATCGTCGTCAGGGCCTGCGCCACGTCGGGTTCCTGCGAGCGTTCGTCGAGAGCGCGCTCCAGCCTCTCGACCACGACACCCCGAGGCGACAGCGGTGGACTGTGCGCGGGCGGGCCATGCGCAGACGGCGTGGTCGATCGGGGCGAGGTCTGCGTGGGAGGTGGCCGGGTGCGGCGCGGGCGCCGGCGGGTGTGCGCGGTCGTGGTGGGGCGGGGGCGATGGCTTGCACCTGCGCGGGGGTGCGGGTGGGTGGGCGGTCGGCGCGGGTGGGGGTGTCCGGGCCGCGGGCCACCGCGTTCAGGTGCACTGGGGAGCCGGTTACCGCGATCGGGCCGTCGGTGTCGGTACGCAGGAGGCGGGCGCCGATGGCCGCGACCAGGGCGCGGGCGGAGGGGGACGGATGGCCGTATGGATTGCCCTTGCCCACCGAGACGAGCGCGAGGCGTGGGTGCAACCCGAGTACGAGGCCCGGATCCTGGCGGGCCGAACCGTGATGGGCGACCTTGAGCACATCCACCCGAACCCCGGCCAACCGGGCCCGCAGCGCCTCTTGGGCCTCGGTCTCGGCATCCCCGGTGAGCAACATCCGAACGCCGTGCCGCTCCGCGAGCACCACGAGACTCGCGTTGTTGGCCACCGACCCACCCACCGCGCTCCCAGCCGGGAGATCCCGAACCGACGCCCGCCCCCGTACGTCGAACCCGGGCCGAACGCTGCCGCAATCGGTGTCACCCACTCGGGAGGTCAGGACGCCCGCCGGCGGCAACGCGAGACGGCGGACCGGGACGTCGGGCGACCCGGGGAGCCCCGACACGGACGCGCCGGACCTCGGCGGGGCTACCGGGTCGGGCGGGTGGGTGGCCGGGGCTTCGGGTGGCAGGGGCGAGGCGCTCGCGGTCCGAGCGGTGGTGGGGACCGGGTCGCGCGTGGGGGTGGCGGGGGGTGGGGATTGGGGCCGGGTGGGGGTGGGGGTCCTGGGTGGCGGTGTGGGGCGGGGGCGTGGGGCATTGGGGAGCGGGGTGAGGGTTTGCCAGGTCAGGTCGGCCAGGGTGCGGAGTTCGCCGTCGGTGGGGGTGGACATCGCAATGCCGGCGGCTGTGGCCCAGCGGCGGACTCGGGTGACCTCGGCCATCGGTTCGAGGACCGAGGTGCCCTGGATCAGGCCGACCGCGCGATTGCGCAAAGCGCCCGGGAGGCCCTCGACATGGTCGGCGTGGAAGTGGCTGAGCAGGATCAGCGGCAGGCGACGAATCCCGAGGTCGCGCAGGCAGCGGTCGACCGCGTGCGGGTCGGGTCCGGCGTCGACCAGGACACCCGTACCGGGACCCGCGTTGAGCACGATGGCGTCGCCCTGGCCGACGTCGCACATCACCAGGTGCCAGTCCGGGGGCGGCCACCCGGTCAGCGGGCGGACCACGGCCGGTGGACGCAGCAAAAGCACCACCGCGAGGGTCGCGAGCAACGCGGCGGTCATGGCGCGCGGCCATCCGGATCGGGTGGACCGCGGGCGGCGGAGTACGCGCAGGGTCGGCACGGCCGCGACGGTGATCGCCGCGAGCGCCACGCCGCCGAAGAGGCCGGTCGGCCAGGTGACGGCCGCGCCGGGCAGCGCGGCGCCGGTGTGGGCCACGGTCACGATCCACCGGATCGGCCAGGAACCCAGCCACGCGGCCAACTGCGCGAGCGGGAGGCATACCGGCGCGAGCACGAGGGCGACGAAGCCGAGGATCGTGGCCGGCGCGACCGCGAACTCTGCGAGCAGATTGCACGGTACGGCCATCAGCCCGACCCGGCCCGCAAAGGTCACCACGAGCGGTCCGCACACGGCCTGCGCGGCCAGTGGCACGGCAACCGTGACCGCGGCCCACTTCGGCCAACCTCGGGCACACAGCCGTGCGGCCCAGTGCGGCGCGAGCAGCAGCAGCGCACCCGTGGCGAGCACGGACAAGGCAAATCCGTACGAGCGGGCCAGCGTCGGATCGAACGGCACCAGGACCAGTACCGCGACGGCCAGCGCAGGAAGGCCGTGCCGGGGCCGGCCGGTGTACAGCGCGACCACGGTGACCAGGCCCATCGCCGCGGCGCGCAGCACACTCGGTTCGGGTCGGGCCACGACCACGAAGCACGCCACGGCCACCGCGCCCGTGATCGGCAGCGCGCGACCGCGCAGACCGCCGCGGCGGAGCACCAGGAGGACGAAGCCAAGCAGGATCGTGATGTTGGTGCCGCTCACCGCCGTCAGGTGGGTGAGTTCGGTGGTCCGGAAGTCGGCTTCGAGGTCGGCGGGAAGCATGCTGGTGTCGCCGACGACCAGGCCCGGGAGCAGGCCGCGGGCGGCGGGCGGCAGGTCCGCGCACGCCGCGCGCAGGCGGGCCCGGAGCCGGCCCGCGAAGCGCTGGTGGGCCGCGGGAGCGCCGATGCGCTCCGGGGCGGATCGCACCAGGAGGAGCGCCTGCCCGTCCCCGCCCGGAACGAGGCGACCGTGGGCGCGGATCGGCGTACTCGGAAGCAGACCGAGCCAGGAGCCGGCCTCGGGACCGGTGACCAGGACGGTGACGGGAGTACGAACGCGCGTACCCCTTGGGCCACTTGGGCCGCTCGTACCACTCGAACCGCCAAGGCCGCTCGGAGCGCCCGCGCCGCCGAGGTCGCTCGGATCGCTTGGGCCGCCGGGGCCGCTCGGATCGCCTGAGCCGCTCGGATCGCTTGGGCCGCCGGGGCCGTGGAGGGTGGCTTGGCTGGATTGGCTGCGCGCTGGGTTGGGGTGGGCGGGTCGGGGTGGTGGGTTGGTCTTGGTCGATGGGTTGGGGGCGGTGCTCAGGTGGTCGATGCGTGCGGCGAAGACCGTGGGTGGTTGGCCGAGTTCGCTGCCTCGGACGCGGGTGACCCGGCGTGCCGGGTCGGTGCGTACGGTCAGGTCGACGGTGGCCTCGGTGCGATGGCGGGCTGCGGCGGCGACAGGGCCGGCGTGGTCTGCGGCGGTGCGCAGGCCGGCCACCATGCCGCCGGCCGCGAGGCAGACGAGGACGACGGCAACGGTCGCCCGGCGACGGATGGTGGGCACACGCGCGAGCGCGGCGGCGCCGAAGACTGCACATGCGCTCGTGATCGCCGTGGCCCGGAGGGAAACCAGGGGCGCGGCCCATGCCGCTGCCCAGGCGGCGGTCGCGCCGGGAAGCAGGCGGGCATCCGCCGGACGCTCGCGCCGGCCGGTGGGAGTCGAACGGCTATGGGCCATGAGCCGCGGTCGCGTCCTGGTCGGGCCGGGAACGTCCCCACCCACACCCCCCGTTGCGTTTCGACACGGGGGCCACGGATGCACCGTCTCGAACGTGACCCGACCGGACCCCACACCCCACCATCAAGCCGCCCCCACCCTCCCGACCCGCCATCGAACCCACCCCGACACCGCAACCGACCGACGGCCGCGTTCCGCACCCGTCGCAGACCGACACCGGGCGAAGCCCGCCGTCGCGGTGCGCCGTCGGGTGGGCGGGCAGGTCGCTCATGTCTGCGAGCGAACCGCTCATACTCGGACCTTCGGTTTCAGGTCGCTGTACTTGCGGTCACCGATGCCGCGGATCTGGCGGAGTTGGTCGATCGTGGCGAAGCGGCCGAGCTGGGTGCGCTTTTCGATGATCTGGCGGGCCAGGACCGGGCCTACGCCGGGGAGTTGCTCCAATTGTTCGGCCGTTGCCGTGTTGATGTCGACGAGCGCGCCCGGAGCCGCCGGGCCG
Source organism: Embleya sp. NPDC005575 (assembly GCF_040605455.1). Lineage (NCBI taxonomy): Bacteria > Bacillati > Actinomycetota > Actinomycetes > Kitasatosporales > Streptomycetaceae > Embleya > Embleya sp. NPDC005575. Next base: position 15,460 of record NZ_JBEXCV010000170.1, read on the forward strand.
CCCGTCGGCGTAGGGGCGGCCTGCACCGGGGCACCCGGGACGCCAACCGGGATCTGTTCGCCGTCGGCCAGCGGGCGGGCCAGGTTCAGCGTGGCCAGATCCGCCGCCGGCAGCGCACCTCCGGCGGCCTGTACCGCATCCGCCACTCGCGCCCCCGGCGGCAGCACCACCACCCCCGGACGCGCCACCTTCCCGGCCACGTGCACCGTGATCGGCCCGGCCGCGGGCACCGGCCCGGCAGCCGACGAGGATGACGAAGCCGGCGCACCAGCCGACGTCGCGAAGCCCGGCGCCGGAACACCCGTCACCTGTCCCGCCGGCGCCGCCACACTCTGCGGACGCGCCCGCCACCACCCGCCCACCGCGAGGGCAACAGCCACCAGCGCGAGCACCGCGACCGCAGCCACCGCGCGCCGATCCACGCCCACCCGAAAGCGGGCCGGCAGTCGATCCGCGACCGCCTCGGCCATCCGCCGCGCGGGGTCCGGTCCCCGACGAGTGTCCGGCTCACCCGACCCGAACAGCGCGGCGACCCGCTCGGCGCCCGACCGCGGCAACGCCGAGGACGCCTGACCGGGCGACTGACGACCGTACGACGCACGGCCAGGGGACGCACGGCCGGAGGACGAATAGCCAGGGAACGGAGACGAAGGGCCGGGAGACGAAGACCCTGGAGACGAAAAGGCGGGAGGCGAAGAGGCGGAGGGCGAATAGCCGGGGGGCAAATAGGCGGATGACGAGGACGGCGAAGGCGAAGGCGAAGGGAACGAGGACGGCGATCCGGACATGCCTCGAAGCTAGGTCGCCCCGATCACTCGTCCCCGCTCACCGGGAGACCTGTGCACAACCCCGCAGGCTGTGGAAACCAAACCCACCCACGTGAGTGACTCAGCGCCCCGCCCCCGACCCCGACGGCCCCACCCCACCCCCTCACCGAGGCGAAACCACCACCGCCAACAACCCCGGCCCCGCATGCGCCCCGATCACCGCGCCCACCTCGCTCACATACAGCTCCCCCAGCCCCGTCAAGCGCTCCCGCAACCGCCCGGCCAGCGCCTCCGCGCGCTCCGGACTGGCCAGGTGATGCACCGCGACGTCGACCGGCCCGGCCCCCGCCCGCTCCACCGCCAACTCCTCCAGTCGGCTGATCGCGCGCGTCGCCGTGCGGACCTTCTCCAACGGCCCGATCAATCCGTCGCTCACGTGCAACAGCGGCTTGACCGCCAGCGCCGTACCCATGAACGCCGCCGCCGCCCCGATCCGCCCGCCCCGGCGCAGGTACTCCAGCGTGTCCACGTAGAACAGTGCCGACGTGGTCTGCGCGCGCTTCTCCGCCGCGATCGCCGCCTCCTCCAGGGACGCGCCGTCGGCCGCCGCCTCCGCCGCGGCCAGCACGGAGAAGCCCATACCCATGCCCAGCGTGCGCGAGTCCACCACGCGTACCGGCACGTCGGCGTCCCGCGCCGCGAGCAGCGCGGCCTCGTACGTGCCGGAGAGCTCGCCGGAGAGGTGGATCGAGACGATGCCCGTCGCGCCCTTCTCGGCGAGCTCGCGGTAGACCTCCGCGAACGTCTCGGGCGCCGGGCGCGACGTGGTCACCACCCGACGCCCGCGCAGCGCGTCGGTGAGTTGGGCAGGCGTGGCCTCGATGCCGTCGTCCAGCGGCCGTCCGCGCAGGACGACCTTGAGCGGGACCACCACGAGGCGGTGCCGCTCCACGAGCTCCTCGGGCAGGTAGGCCGTGGAGTCCGTGACCACGGCGAGATCGGTCGGCATCGTCGGCATGAGCGGGCAACCACCCGGATGTGAGACGACAGGGGGGCGGGGTCGGTATCTCGACTACCCCGAGTCGGGTCGCTGAGTCGAGACACCACATTCAGTATTCGGTCACCATGCCACGCCCCGACGCGCGGGTGACGCGCCTCGCGGTGCGGCCGGCGCGTCCCGTCGTCGGGGCCCGCCGCCGGCGGCTGCCTGGTGCCGTGCCCGGCGACGTTCACCCCGTCGG
>NZ_JBEXCV010000171.1:0-17394 GCF_040605455.1 Embleya sp. NPDC005575
GGCGCGGCCGGCAGCGGCACTTCCCGGGCGCGCAGCGTCTCGGGGGTCACCGCGTCGGCCCGTCGGCCCATCCAGTCGCGCAGTTCGGCCTCCAGCGCGGCGTGCTCGGGCGTGCCCGACCGCAGGGGCTCGGCACCGTGTCGGGTCACGTGTCGTCCTCCATAAGCAATCGCTGCAGCGCGGTCAGCCCGCGGCTCGCGGTGGATTTCACCGTGCCGGACGGGATGCCCAGCGTGCCGGCGATCTCGGTCTCGCTGAGGTTCTCCCAGTAGCGCAGCACCAGCACCTCACGTTGCCGGCGGGTCAGTCGCCCGAGCGCGTGCCGCAGCCGCCGGTCGCGTTCGGCCCGCAGCGCATCGTCCTCGGGCGAGGCCACCGGCGGCGGCACCGGCGGTATCCAGGCCCGGGCGGTCCGCCGTCGACGCAGCACCGATCGGGCGCCGTTGACCACGCAGCGCCGCAGGTAGGCGGGTGGGTCGTCGAGTTCGCCCAGGCGCGCGCCGTATCGGCGGAAGGCCGCCGTGAACGCCTCCTGCACGACGTCCTCCGCCGTCTCCTGGTCGTCCACCAGCAGCGTGGCCAGGCGCACCAGGCGGATCCGGTGCGCATGGTAGAGCTGCGTCATGGTCGGCGGTGGCTCGCCGGCCTCCTTGATCCGGCGACGGAACAGGCCGAACGCACGCCGCCGGGGCGGGGCGTCTTCGGCGGGCGGCGCCGGGTGGATCGGGATCGGGTCGTGCCGGCCCCGGACGTGGGATTCCTGGATGGCCGTGAACTCCTCGGGTGCGTATCGATCGGGTGCGGTGCCGTGGGCCGCGGGCGTACGCGCGCGAGCACCCCGCCGTCGAGGTGCGAGACGGCGGTGCGCCGTGGCCGGCCGGTGTACCGGGGATGTCGACGTCCCCGGTACACCGGCCGGTTCCACGCACCGATCAGGTCGCGGTACGCCCGCGACGTTTGCCGAGTACGACGGCGCCACCGCCGAGCAGGAGCAGCCCTGCGGCGCCGCCGATGTACAGCGCGGTCTTGTCGTCACCGCCGGTCTCGGCCAGGCGCGGCGGCACTGGCGCCGGGGTGGCCGGGTTGCTGCCGCCTCGCTCGTCGACGGCCGACGGCGTCGGCGCGTCGCCCGGACGGGCGGGCGGAGACATGGACGGGTTGCCCGGACGGGCGGGCGGAGGCGTGGACGGGTTGCCCGGACGGGCGGGCGGAGGCGTGGACGGTTGGGCCGGCGGGGGTGTGGTGGCCGGGGCAACCCGGCTGTCCGAGGCGCGGGCCGGGCCGGCCGGCGGGGCGTCGGCGGCCATGGCCGTGCTCTGCGGCAACAGCAAGGCCGAGGCCGCGAGTACGAGGCCGGCGCCAAGGACGCGACCGGCCCGGATCCGGGCCCGGCCGCCGGGCGGCGATGCGGTCGTGCGGCGCGGATGGCGCGGGGAAGGATTGAACACCGTTCTCCTTGTGGAGCATCGAACGGACCGCCGTGCACACGGAGGCCGTCACCATCGAGTGACGGACATCCAGACGCGCGACCCCGCACCGGGTTCCCGATCCCGGTGAACTTTTTTCACCGGGCCGAAAACGCCTGTCGTCACCGGACCCGAAAAGGGCATCGGCCTCGGCGGCGAGGGCGCCGGCGCGACACTGATGTCCATGGAGCACGCACCCGCCGGGAAGCGGAACCTCTACGCGGGATTTCCGCAGATGGGAACGCCTGCGGGGCTCGTCCTGGCGAACATGGTCTTCCTCGCCACCAGCACGGGGATGAGCGATCACGCATTCACCGGGTGGGGCTGGCGCATCCCATTCCTGATGAGTTTCATCCTGGTTGCGGCAGGTCTGGTGATCCGCCTGCGGGTCACCGAATCCCCATCCTTCAATCGTGCGCTGGAACAGGACCACGTGGTTCGTTTCCCGCTCGCCGAGGCATTCAAGGTCGGCCTCCCCCGACTCGGCCTCACCCTGCTCGCCGTAGTCGCCAACTCGGCCGTCGCCTATGTTTTCATGGTGTTCACGCTGTCCTACGGCACCAAGCATCTCGACTATGAAAAGCGATTCCTGATCCTGAGCATCTCGGCCGCCGCCGTGCTCTGGTTCGTGAGCATTCCGCTGTGGACACGAATTGCCGACCGATACGGCAGGCGCACCATGTTCATCGGCGGCTCGGCCGCGATCCTGGCCTGGTGCATCGCCTTCTTCCCGCTGCTGAACACCGGGAATTCGGCACTCGCCGTGCTCGCCCTGGCCGGAATGGGGCTCATCATTCCCATCACGCACTGTGTCCAGGGCGGCATCATCGCCGACACCTTCCCCGTGCACGTCCGCTATTCGGGATCCTCGCTGATCCTGCAACTGGGCGCCGTCCTCGGCGGCGGACTGGCACCGACGATCTCCACCGCGCTGTTGAACTCCGGCAACTCCTCGACCGGCGTCACCTGGTACCTCGTCGCGATGTGCGCGATCAGTCTGGTCGGCGCGATCGCCCTGTTCCGCGTGGTCCCCGAGGGTGCGCCGGAACCGGCCACGCGCCCTGCACCGGCCGTCGTGGAGGCGTAGGCACGACCACCGGAATCGATCGCGCCCCGGCGGCGGATCGCGCCCCAGGTCAGGAACGGCCGCGTGGTTTCCCGCGCTTGGCGCCCTTGGTTGCGCCGGGGCCACCGCGGGCGCCCTTCCCGGCCGACCCGCCGGCCGCGCCGGGCTTGCGCCTGGCTCCGGAGGCGTCGGGACGCTGGGACTTGGCCTTGGCCCCGGACTTCGACTGCTGCGGCTGCGGCGGGGTGCGACCACGCGAGCTGTTGACCGTGCGGCCTCGGACGATCCCGATGAACTCCTCCACCAGGTCCGTGGTCCGCGCCTCGGGCCAGGACAGCGCGACCCGCGACTCGGGCGCGTCGGTCACCGGCCGGTAGGTGAGGTCCCTGCGGTGGTGCAGGCGGGCGAGCGACTGCGGGACGACGAGCAAACCCACCCCCGCCGCCACCAGTTCGACGGCGTCCGCAGTGGTCGCGGGCCGCTCCTTCGCGGGCACCCCGGGCCGCTGCTCCCACTCCAGGGTGTCGTCGAGCGGGTGCAGTACGACGGCGTCGGCCAGATCCTCGGCGGCCACCTCGTCCACCCCCGCCACGTCGTGGTCCTTGGGCACCACGACCACCGTGGTCTCGGCGTACAACGGGATCGCGCTCAGGTCGGTCCGCTCGATCGGCAGCCGCACCAACCCCGCGTCGGCCTCGCCCGCGCGCAGCACGTCGGGCGCGTCGGCGGCGGACACCGCGATCAGGGTCAACGGGACGTCGGGCAGCCGCTCATTCCAGACCCGCACCCATTTGGTGGGAGTCACCCCCGGAACGTAGGCGAGCCGGAACGGGGTGGGTACTTCCGAGCCTGTCACCACGTCAGGCTACCGGCCATGATCGGAGGCACCGCACACGGTCGCTACTCTTGACACCATGACGTCGCACAAGACCACCCAGACGATGAAGCCCGCGACCGCGGCGAAGAAGCTGGGCGTGTACCTCCAGGCCACCCCCGCCGAGTTCCAAGAGGGTGTCGTCTCCCGCGACGAGTTGAACGCGCTGCAGGCCGACCCGCCCGAGTGGCTCCAGGAACTGCGCCGCAACGGCCCGCATCCGCGGCCCGTCGTCGCGAGCAAGCTCGGCGTCTCCATCGCCGGCCTCGCCCGCGGCGGCATCACCGACGCCCTCACCACCGAGCAGATCGACGCGCTGAAGGAGGACGGTCCGGAGTGGCTGCGCCAAGAGCGCGCCACCCAGGCCGACGTCCGGAAGGAAGCGATCCGGATCAAGGAGAAGAACAAGGAGAAGAGCGCGGAGCCGAGCGAGGAACGCCCCGCGAAGGCGCGCCGACCGCGTTCCTGACCCACCGTCCGGCGGTCGCCCTGATATCGGCCGCCGGACAGCCGTGAGTCGGAGGTCGGTTGCGCCACCGGCCGCCCGGGGAGCCGCAGTCGGCCGGGTGGCCCGGGCTCAGCCGGCGTCGTGGGCCAAACCGGCCGTGGCGAGCAGGTAGGCGGTCATCGGTGCGTAGTCCCGGGCGTCCACGACGTGGTCGTCGAGCGGGACGGTGACCGTGACGGTGCCCTCGGCCTCGCCGAGGAACAGGGCCGGGTCGTTGCAGTCGGCGAACGCGACCGTGGGAATGCCGTGTTGCCCGGCGCGGCCCGCCCAGCCGTGGTCGGCGACGACCAGCTCGGGCCGGGGCCGCCCGGTCGCGGCGAGGGCGTCCAGGATCGCGCTCATCGGCTGCGGAGCGTGGGTGTGCCACAGCGTGGCCCCGCGCTCCAGTACCGCCACGTCGCCGAACTGGCGCACGCTGCCGCTGGTCTCGTCGTCGCCCTCGGTGGTGTGCAGTTCGCGGGGGATGTCGAGGATCTCGGCGCCGGCCGCCCGCAGTGCCCGGCCGATGGCCTGGTGTACATCCAGCAGGCCGCCGGGGTGTCCGGTCGCGAGCAGCACGCGCAGCCGGCGGGCGGCGGCGTCGCGCAGGACGGCGGCCATCCGGTCGAGCCCGTCCAGGGTCAGCCGGGGGTCGATGGTGTCCTGGCCGGTGCGGTGGTCGGGGTCGGGATGCACACCCACCCGCTCGACCATCACGGCGAGCACGTCCTCCTCGGTCTTCCAGCGATCGCCCAGGTCCAGGCCCAACCAGAAGCGCCGGTTGCCCTTCACCAGTTCGGCATAGTGTCGGAGGTTGACCTCGCGGGGCGTGGCCACCCGGCCGGCGATGCGGGTGGCCACCAAGTGCCGAAGCAACTCGTCCCGGGACGGAGGGGTGTTCGGCGTCGTCATGGGGCCATTGTGCCCACCCACCCGGCGACCGCCGGCGGCCGGGGCCCGCGCCCGGCGGCCGGCCGGGAGGCGGTCCGCCGCCGGCACGATCTTGCCGCGGCCGTTCCGGCGCCGTGGGTGCGGTGCGCGTCGGCCACCCGAGCCGGCGGGTACGTCCTCGCCGGCATCGGGCGCGGAACCGGGACGGTTCGCCGCGCGAGCCGACGCCGAGCTTGGGATACGCCTTGTAGAGGTGGCATCCGAGGGTGCGCGGGCTCGGGAACACCGCCGGCGCCGACCCCGGCCGGGCCACGGGCGGCACCGGCGTGCCGTCCCTGCTGCGCCGCGTGCGCGACCGGGGCGGCGAGCGCCTCGTCGCGCCGCCACGGGTCGGTGACGGTGCGCTCCGCCGGCCGACCGGGTCTACCCGCCGGGGATCCCGTAGTCGTGCACCTCGGTAATCTGCGGCGGGGTCGTACTCGGCGGGAAGCCCAGTTCCTCGGCCGCCGGCATCAGGAGGGTGGTGAATGCCTCCATCGCCGCCCGCGACTCCCACAGGTCGATGACCCGTACGCCGTCGCCCGTCGCGATCGCCACGTGCGCCAGGCATCCCTCCGCCGGGATCTCGCCGGACCTCACCCGCGCGGAAAGCTTGTCGTACCGCTCTGTGTCGACCCCCGTCAGATCGATCTGCATGAGAATGGCCATGACGATCCTCCAGACGTGCCGATGTCACCGATGGGATGGCATCACTTCCAATCCTGGCCGGTCACACGGGCCACGCAACCGGAACCGCGCGCACCAGGCCGGTCCCCGAGGCCGTTGCGCCGCGCGGTTCGGCTCGCAAGGCGCACGCGTGGTTTCGGAACTTGTCCGACAGGTCGGGCCGCAGTGTCGGTCGCCCGGGCCGACGACGGATCGGGCACACGGCGAACATCCGCGCAATCTCGGGGGGGGGGGGGGGGTGGCACTACCTGGAGCGGCCGGGTAGCACGCTCGTCCAGCGGGGTCGCCGCCGGACATGCTGAAGCCGTACAACCCGCTGGTTCCCCGAGATTACCCAGGAGTTCGGCTCGTGCGAGAGCAGGCATGGCAGAGGTTTCGTTCTTCCGGGCGGCCCCAAGGCCGTCGGCGCAAAGTCGTACCGACCGCAGCCGCGGTGGCCTTGGGCGTGCTGGCGATGGGTGTCCTGGCACCGCCCGCGGCATCCGCTGCCGCCGGGCCGGATACCGTCCGGCAGAGCCTGAGCGCGCTGGTGCGCACCGACGACCTGCCCGCCGGGCTGGCGAGCGTCAGGGACCGGGCGGGTCACACCCGTACCTACACCGCCGGGGTGGGCGATCGGGCCACCGGCGCGAAGGTGCCCAGGGACGGACAGGTGCGAATCGGCAGCAACACCAAGGCGTTCACCGCGGTGGTCGTGCTGCAACTGGTCGGCGAAGGCAGGATCGGCCTCGACGACAAGGTCGACACCCACCTGCCGGACCTCGTGCGCGGGGAGGGGATCGACGGTCGCCACATCACCGTCCGTCAACTCCTCCAGCAGACCAGCGGACTTCCCAACTACAGCAACTATCTCGGAGAGGAAGTCCGATACTTCGAACCGCGCGAACTCGTCGACATCGCCCTCCGGCACAAGGCCGACTTCGCACCCGGAACGCAATGGAAGTACAGCAACACGAACTACGTACTGGCCGGCCTGATCGTCGAGAAGGTCACCGGTCGACCCCTCGCCCAGGAGATGGACCGGCGCATCATCAAGCACATCGGGCTGCGCCACACCTACTTCCCCGCACCCGGTGACGCGACCATCCGAGAACCCCATCCCAAGGGCTACTACCGGGATTCGGCCGATGCGCCCTTGCAGGACATCACGGAAATCGACCCCTCCTGGGGCTGGGCGGCAGGTCAGCTGATCTCCACCAACTCCGACCTCGACCGGTTCTACACCGCGCTCCTGTCCGGCCGCCTCCTCCCGGCGGCCCAACTCGCCCAGATGCGCACCACCGTCCCCGCCGAAGAAACCTTCGGCCGTGATGCCCGCTACGGACTCGGGCTCGTGAGCAAGCCACTTCCGTGCGGCGGCCTCTACTGGGGCCACGGCGGCAGCTTCCCGGGCTACGAGACCCGGGGCGGGGCCACCGACGACGGCCGCGCCGCCAACGTCGCGGTGACCATGCAGCTGAACGACCAGGCAGCCAGGGACCGCGTCGATGCTGTCGTGAACACGGCCCTGTGCCGCTGAACCGCACCTGACAGGGACCGTCCGGCCGGGTGCGGTGACGCCCCCGGGCCGGACGGTCCCTCGTCGTCGGCCCCTCACGTCGCGGCCGGGGGCTTCACCCGCCGCCCTGTTCCACCCGAAATCCGCCGCCGACGCGGTGCCGGGTGGCATCCCTGGAGTGCTTGCCGCGGTGAGCCCCCCGATTCCACGGCCGGCGCCTGGAGCCCGGCGATCCCCGAGCGCGTGGTGTGCGAGTCGGGAACAGGGCATACAAGGGGAATCCGTCCACCGGGGAGCGCGAGGAAAGCCCACCCGAGAGTCCGAGGAAATGGAGAAGGGAGCCGAATGCCGTCGGAAGTCGATCTCACCGCGGCGCTGTCCAAGGTCAAGGAAAGCGAAACCTCGCTGATCGCCCAGGTTCTGCGCACCACCGTGGCGGCGGTGACCTCCTACATCGCCGCGCTGTTCCTGGCCGGCGCCGACCCGCAGCCGATCCTGGCGCCGCTCACGGCACTCCTGGTGGTCCAGGTCACCTCGTACGCGACCTTCACCACCGGCGCCCAGCGGGTGGCCAGCGTCGTCTTCGGGGTCCTGATCGCGGTGCTGTTCAGCGAGGCCGTCGGGCTCAACTGGTGGAGCCTGGCGCTGTTGCTGCTGGCCGCGCTCGGCCTGGGACACCTGATTCGGCTCGGCGACTCGATCAACGAGGTGGCGATCAGCGCGATGATCGTGCTCGGCGTCAGCCAAGTCGCGGACACCGCGTGGGACCGGGTCGCGGAGACCCTGATCGGCGCCGCCGTCGGCATGGTGTTCTCCCTGGTACTGGCGCCGCCCGTGCACGTGCGGCCCGCGAACGAGGCGGTGATGTCAGCCTTCGACGCACTGACCCGGCTCCTGGACACCATGGCCGGGGAACTCGACGACGACGTCGACTACGACCGGGCGCACGGCTGGCTGGAGGAGGCCCGCCGGATCGACCGGGACATCGTGCGGGTGGACGCGACGCTGTCCACCGCCGAGGAGGGCACCCGGCTCAACCCGCGCGGCCGGCGGGCCACCGTGCGGGTGCTCGCGCTGCGCAGCGGCCTGGATACCGCCGAGATCAGCGCGGTGGCCCTGCGCATGGTGTGCCGGGCGCTGGGCGGGCTGTACGCGCGGGGCGAACGCGGCGAACCGGCGTACACCGAGATCCCGTTGGCCACCGCGCAGTCGCTGCGCAGCCTGTTCCGCTCACTGGCCGCGCTGTTCGCGGCGTACGGCCACCTGGTCGTGCTGCACGGCCAGGACCGCCCGGAGGAGTCCGCCCTGGCCGAGGACAGACTGCGGGAACGGCTGACCGAGGCGGACGCGGACCGCTCGCGCACCGAGGCGATCCTGCTCGCCGACTCGATCGAGAACCCGGACCGCTGGGAGTTGTACGGCACCCTGCTGACCGCGGTCGACAAGCTCGTCGACGAGACCCGGCCGGCGGGCACCCCGGGCGACCTGGCACAGCGGATCGACGAGCGCCGCCGGCGGCTCGCCGAGGAGCGCCGGCTGCGGGCCGCGGTCACCCGCCCCGGCCCGGCGATGCGCGAGCGCATCCGCCGGGTGGTGGCGCCCACCGATCGGCTGCTGCGGGTCCCGCGCAGGCTGCACCGACACACGCTGCGACGGCGCGGGTGACGAATCCGGGCCGCCGCACCGCCGGCACCCGGCGCGCGTCCTCGGACAGCCGGCCCGCTCGGATCGGTTGCGGCTTCCCGGTTGGCGACTCCCGCTCCGCCGAGAGCGAACCGACCTGCCCCCAGCCGGGATACGCACAGTCGGCCGCCGGCGACCGGTGGCCGGCCGGTGCGCGAGGCTCGCACCGGGCGACCCTGGACCCGACCTGAGCTCACCCCCGTGTACGAGCTCATGGCGAGCGGCCGACTGCCGGGTGCCCGGGGGCGGACCCGGCGAACCGCGGTGCGTCCAGCCAAGCAGCCGGGGCCCACCAGGGCATCCCGTCCCGGGTGGAGGGGTGGATCGAACCGATGCGGTAGTCGAGCCGAGCGGGTCAACCCTTGGAGTAGTCGCGGGCGGGCGCCGCCCTGGTCCGGGCCGCCGAGGCACACGTACCCTGTGAGCCCCGAAGCCAAGGACCGGACACCGTGCGGCACAGCCCCGAAGAACAGCTCATCCACACCGTCGCGGCAGCCGGCGAGCCCTTCAAGGTCGCCCTGGCCGGTGCCCGGGGCCTGCGTCGGCACGGCCTGTCGGACCGGGACAGCGACGGCATCGACTTCGCCCTCGCGGCCCGCGACGCCAAGAGGCTCACCGCCGCCCGCACCGCGATCGCCGCGGCCCTGACCGAGCAGGGTTGCCGCGTCATCGTCGACGGCAGGGCCGCCGGCAAGGCGTTCGTGCGGATGAGCGTGCGGCCGGCCGGGGCCGAACACGGCACGCCACTCACCGTGCACGTCGCGCCCCGCACCCACGAGCCCGCCGTCGTGGCCGGCGTCCCGGTGCTGCATCCCGACGACCTCGCCGCGGCCAAGCTGGTCACCCTCGCGCTGCGCTCGGAAGTACGGGACGTCTTCGACGTCTTCGCGCTCGCCGATGGCTACCACGTCGACCGGCTGCTCGATCTGGCCCTGGCACACGATCCGGAGTTGCGTGCCGAGGACTTCCTGACCGCGTTCAAACACGTCACCGAGCGCGAGGATGTCGAGTTCACCCGGTTCGGCGCGCCGGCCGCGCGGATCGCCGCCGTCCGCGCCTGGTTCCAGGACGGGTTCACCGAGCTCTCCGCCCGGCACAGCCGACCGATCGCCGCCGCGCTGGACCCGAAGGTGGCGGCCAGGCTGGCGGCGCTGGCGGGGTCGGCGGCCCCGGCGGAACCACCGCCCGGCAGCGCACCCGGGTGACCCGGGCCGCCGCCCTCGCCACGTCGGTCGATCAGCGCCGCCCGCCGGGCGTGACCAGGCCGGTCTCGTAGGCCAACACCACCGCCTGGGCCCGGCTGGGCAGGTTCAAACTTGGCCAGTGCACGGTTGAAATGGGTCTTGACCGTCGACTCGTGCTTCCCCGACCACCTCGATCCCCGGGGCCGCCCCGTAATAACGCGGCCAGTCCAGTCCCGCCCGGATCAAGACTTGGTCGTCGACCACCAATACCTTGGTCACCCCGTCGTTCCTTCCGTCACGTCGGTGCAAGGCGGCCTTGACGTCCCCCGCGTTCCCGGCGGACTCGGCCGGGATCGGCAGGACGAGGCCGACCTCGAATCCCCCATCGGGTCGCCGTCCCGCAACGAGCGTCCCGCCGTAGAGCTGGCGCGCTCGGACATGCCTATCAACCCGTGCGCCGCCACCCACACATGTGCCTACCGCTGCCTACCACGCTGGTTGTAGATCGCCATGGCGCCGGTTCCTCTGGCGCCGACCGACCGCCCCGGCACGGATGTGCAGGGATCGCGCCGTGCTTTGGCAGATGTTGCCGTCGTGGTCGCGGCCTGCACAGCATGTACTGAACACCGATCGTCCGTCCCGGACGGGCCGGGCAGTACGCGTGTCGAGGGGTGTGCCGTGGCGGAGGCGTGGTGGGACGGCGATGACGTCGACGGGCCCGAGGCCGTGGTCGCCCGGCTGGACGGCGTGGACTACCTGGCCGGGGACGGCATCGGCACCGCCGCCTGGCTCGCACTGCGGATGGGCCGGCCGCTGCTGGTCGAGGGCGAGCCCGGGGTGGGCAAGACCGCACTCGCCCAGGCCCTGTCGGACGCGTTTCGCGTACCGCTGTTCCGACTCCAGTGCTACGAGGGCCTGGACGCCTCGCAGGCGCTCTACGACTGGGACTTCCCGCGCCAGATGTTGCATCTGCGGGCGGCCGGCGCGGCGGGCGAGACCGATGCCGCCACCTTGGAGGCCGGCTTGTACGACCGGCGCTACCTGATCGCCCGGCCGGTACTGCGGGCGATCGAGGCGGCACCGGCGGTGCTGCTCGTGGACGAGGTGGATCGGGCCGACGACGAATTCGACGCGTTCCTGCTGGAGGTGCTGTCCGACTTCGCGGTGACCGTGCCCGAGCTGGGCCGGATCGCCGCGAAGGTGCCGCCGCTGGTGGTGTTGACCTCCAACCGCACCCGCGAACTGCACGACGCGCTCAAGCGGCGCTGCCTCTACCACTGGCTCGACCACCCCGACCACGCGCACGAGGTGGCGATCGTGCGCCGCCGGTTGCCCGAGGTCAGCGCCCGTCTGGCCGAGGACGTGGTCCGCGCCGTCGGCCGGCTGCGCGGGGCCGACCTGGTCAAGCCGCCCGGCGTGTCCGAGACGCTGGACTGGGCCTGCGCGCTGCTCGTGCTGGGCGTGCGCGACCTGGACCCGGACAGCGCGGCACGCACCCTCGGCACGGTGCTCAAGCATCGCGAGGACCTGGACGGCATCCGCACGGCCGGGCTCGACCGGCTGCTCGCGGCGGGCGACTGAGATGGCCGGGCGCAGCCCGCTCGACGCCGCCACGGTGCGTGCCGCCACCGCCGCGCCGACGCGCCGCGACGGGGTGGAGACGCTGGTCGCCTTCGCCCGTACCGTGCGGGCCGCCGGTGTCGCGGCCGACCCGGGACGGGTGCAGGTCTTCCTGGCCGCCGCGGCCGAGCTGGGCGCCGACGAGCGGGCGGGCACGTACTGGGCGGGCCGGCTCGCGCTGTGCTCGGACGCGCGGGAACTGGCCCGCTACGACGCCGCTTTCACCGCGTACTTCGGCTGCGAACAACCCCCGCCGGGCCGCCGTCGGCCTGCCGTGGACATCGAGCGCGCGGTGGGCCTGCCTGGCACCGACCGGGCCCCGGAGGCCGGCGAAGCCGAGCGCGAACCCCGGGTCGCCGCGGCCGATCGCACCGAGATCCTGCGCCGGCGCGACATCGCCGCGCTGGATCCGGCCGCGCGCGCCGAGCTGCGCCGCCTGCTCGCGCTGCTGCGCCCGGCCGCGCCGATGCGCCGCACCCGGCGTCGGCGGCCGGCCCGGCACGGCCGGATCGACCGCACCCGCACGGTGCGCGCGGCACTGCGGACCGGCGAGATGGACCGGCTGCGCCACACCGAGCGGGTTGTGCGGCCGCGCCGCCTGGTGCTGTTGCTCGACGTCAGCGGCTCGATGGCGCCGTACGCGGACGCGCTGCTGCGCCTGGGTCACGCCGCGGTTCGCCGGCGCCGCGGTGCCGAGGTGTTCACCATCGGTACCCGGCTGACCCGGATCAGCCGCGAGTTGGGCCACACCGACCCGGATCGGGCGCTGGCCGCCGCGTCCGCCGTGGTGCCCGACTTCAGCGGCGGCACCCGGCTCGGCGATCAGCTGCACGCCTTCCTGGACGGCTGGGGCCGGCGCGGCGTGGCCCGCGGCGCGGTGGTGGTGATCGCCTCCGACGGGTGGGAACGCGGTGATCCGGACCGGCTCGCGGTGGGCATGGCCCGGCTGCATCGGCTCGCCCATCGGGTGATCTGGGTCAATCCGCACCGGGCCCGGGAGGGGTATCAACCTCTTGCGGGCGGTATGGCCGCGGCCCTGCCGTACGTTGACGACTTTGTCGCCGGGCACAGCCTGGCGGCGCTGGAGGAATTGTGTGCACTGCTGGTCGACGAGCGACGGACCGGGTGAACGACGATGCGTGAACTGCTCGACCGGCTGGAGGCGTGGTATCGGGACGGGCGCACCTTCGCGCTGGCCACGGTGGTGTCCACGCTGCGCAGTGCCCCGCGCGACGCGGGCGCGGTGATGGCGGTGTCCGCCGACGGTGTGGCGCTGGGCAGCGTGTCCGGCGGCTGCGTCGAGGGCGCGGTGTACGAGTTGGCGCTGGAGGTCATCGCGGAGGGCCGGCCGCGCACCGCCGCCTACGGGATCAGCGACGACGACGCGCTGATGGTGGGCCTGACCTGCGGTGGCACGCTGGAGGTCTACGTCGAGCCGGTCGACCCGGTGCACTATCCGGAGTTTCCCGAGCTGATCGCCGCGCTGCGCGAGGGTCGGCCGCTCGCGGTCGCGACCGTGGTCGCCACGCCCGACGCGGATCGGCTCGGCACCCGGGTGGTGGTCGGTCCGGACCCGGAGGCGGCCGGCGACGAGGAAAGCGGCCCGTTCGTGGTCGCGCTGCGCGAGCTCCTCGCGGCCGACCGGACCACGCTGGTCCGGGCGGACGGCGAGGCACCGGTCCCGGTCGAGGCGCTGGGCGTGCGGCAGGACGAGATCGTCTTCGTGCGCTCGTACGTGCCGCGTCCGCGCCTGCTGGTCTTCGGCTCCAACGACTACGCGGTGGCCATGGCCCGGATGGGCGCGTTGGCCGGGTTCCGGGTAACCGTATGCGACGCGCGCCCGGTGTTCGCGACGGCGGAGCGTTTTCCGGACGTCGACGAGCTGGTGGTGGACTGGCCCGACCGCTACCTGGCGGGCACCCGGGTGGACGGGCGCACGGCGGTGTGCGTGCTCACCCACGATCCCAAGTTCGACGTGCCGGTACTGGTCCGGGCATTGCGGCTGCCGGTCGCCTACGTCGGCGCGATGGGCAGCCGACGTGCGCACGCGGACCGGCTGATCCGGCTGCGCGAGGCGGGCGTGACCGAGGCCGAGCTGACACTGCTGCACTCTCCGATCGGCCTGGACCTGGGTGCGCGCACCCCGCAGGAGACCGCGATCGCGGTGCTCGCCGAGATCATCCAGGCCCGGCACGGCGGCTCCGCGCGCCCGCTGTCACTCACCGACGGTCGCATCCACCGCTGAGCACCACGCGGCTGAGCACCACGCGGCTGAGCACCACGCGGCTGGGCACGACGCCGCAGGCACGACACCGCGGGGCACCACACGGCTGAGCACGGCACGGACAGCCGAGCACCGCACGGCCGACCACACAAACGGTCGAGCACCGCACGACCGAGCACCGCAGGACGGCCGAACCCCACCCGGCTGAGCACCACCCGGCCGGGCCGACACACACGAAGCCGAGCACCACGCACACGAAGGAGCCCGCCACGCGAATCGCGCGGCGGGCTCCTTGCGTCACATACCTCAGCCGATCGGCGGGGCCGCCTCGGCCAGCGCCTCGATCGCGGCGACGAAGCAGTCCGCCGGCGGGGTCACCAGGCCCGCGCCGACCTGGCCGGTGCCCGCGACCTTGCCGGCGATGCCGGTGTTGATCTGCGGCAGGATGCCGGTGCGCACCACCTTGGTCACGTCGATCCCGGTCGGTGTGCCGCGGAAGTCCAGCACCGGGATCTGGTAGGCCGGGTTCTCCGCGAGGGTGATCTCGTACATCCGCCGGGTCGCGGCCAGCGCGTCGTCCACCTCGCCGCCGATGAACCGCACGATCGCCGGCGCCGCGGCCATCGCGAAGCCGCCGATGCCCGCGGTCTCGGTGATCGCCGAGTCGCCGATGTCCGGGTTGGCGTCGTCCGGGCCGTACGCGCCCAGGTACAGGCCGTCCGGGACCTCGGCGGGGCCGGTGTACCAACGGTCGCCGGTGCCGGAGACCTGGATGCCGAAGTCGGTGCCGTTGCGGGCCATGGCCACCACAAGAGAGGAGCCGGGCACATCGCGCCCCGCGTCCATCGCCAGTTTGCAGGCGGGCATGTCCAGGTTCAGGAAGAAGTGGTCGTTGCCGCCGACGAAGCGGGCCGCCTCGGCGATGTCCGAGGTCGGCGCGCCGCTGTCGATCATGTTCGGCAGCAGTTCGCGCAGCAGCATCAGGGTGCCGGCGCGGTTGCGGTTGTGGCCCTCGTCGCCCATCTGCAACATCTGCGCGATGATCGCCCGGATGTCGATCGGCTCGCCCACGCGCACCGCCGCGCGCAGCAGCGGGCCCAGCACCGTCGACATCCAACGCAGCCGGTCGATCACCTCGGGTCCGTACGCGCCGTAGCGCAGCACCTTGCCCAGGCCCTCGTTCAGCGAGCACCACGCGCGGGTGCCGTGGGTGGTGTCCTCCAGTTCGAACATCCACATCGACGGGCTGACCACGCCCGCCATCGGCCCCACCGCGTGGTGGTGATGGCACGAGTCCAGTTCGGCGTGGCCCTCGGCGAGGAACTTCTCCGCCGCCTCGGGCGAGTCGGCCAGGCCCTCGAAGAGCACCGCGCCGATCAGCGCGCCGCGCATCGGCCCCGAAGCCCGGGCCCAGTCGATGGGCGGTCCGGCGTGCCGGAACTGGCCGGCCGTCAGGCCCAGCGCCTCGCTCGCGGGCTTGACGTCCACCAGGTGCGGTGTGGACGCCAGGACCCGCTCGATCGCCACCTTGTTGGCCGCCTCGCGGCGCGCGTCGGCCAGCACCGTGGCCAGCGCGTCGGCGGTACCGGGCAGCGGCGGGCGCCAGTCGACGGCGGTCACCGGTACGGCCTGGGCGGCCAGCGCGTCGGCGAGCAGTTCGGCGCCGACGGTCACCACCGACGGGTCGCGGGTCAGCAGCGCGCTGCCTCGGGGGTTGGGAGCACTCACGCGTCGAGCCCTTCTACGATCGCCACGGCGCGCCGGGCGGCCTCGGCATTGGACAGGTGGACCTCGGCGCCGGCGGCGGTCAGCGTGCGGGCCTGGGCCTGAAGGTCCTGCGGGTCCAGGTCGGTGCCGCACAGCGAGATCAGTACGGTGGGCGGGTTCGGCCCGGCCGCACGCAGTACCTCGGCCAAGTCGGCGGCCGGATCCGGGTGCGCGCCGTGTCCGAGTACGACGTCCAGGAGCAGTACGGCGCAGGCCGGGTCGGCCAGTTCCTCGGCGAGTCGCTCCAGGCGCAGGCTCGGGTCGATCATCGGGTGCGGCCGGCCCGCGGTCAGGCCGTCGTCGCCGAAGTCGATCATCAGGTGCCCGGCGGCGCGCAGATCCGCGGGCAGCGCCCAGTCGGCGCGCAGCGGGATGTTGGACGCGATCGGTCCGAGCCGGTCGGCGGCGATGATCATCGCCTCGTCGCACAGCGTGCCGCCGCAGAACAGCCCACGCAGCGCACCGGTGCGGGTGGGCGTCGCCTGCTCGGGTCGCCACACCTGGTCCTGGACACCGGGGTGTGCGATGGCGGCCAGTGCCTTGGTCGCGGCGGCGGTCAGGTCGTCGCGGCCCTGTCCGAGGAAGGCCAGCTGCACCGGTGTGGAAAGAGTCGCGGCGTAACGCTCGACCTCGGCCGCTACCGCTTCGGCGGGCGGCTTGGAGACCACCACGATCAACTCGGTGGCCGGGTCGGCGTCCAGCATCGCCAGTGCCTGGAGCGTCGAGCGCGCGCCGACCGCCTCGCTCAGGTCGCGTCCGCCCACGCCCAGGCAGTGGGTGACGCCGCTGCCGGCCGCGTGCAGCAGGCACATCAGTTCCTGCGATCCGGTGCCGGAGGCGGCCACGATGCCGATCGGGCCCGGGCGCACCGAGTTGGCGAAGCCGAGGCCGACGCCGCCCACCAGCGCGGTGCCGCAGTCGGGGCCCATCACCAGGAGTCCGCGTTCGCGGCCGACGTCCTTGAGTCGGATCTCCTGCTCGACGGGCACGTTGTCACTGAAGATCAGCACGTCCAGGCCGGCTTCGAGGGCGTCCATCGCCTCGGCGAACGCGTGCGGCCCGGGCACCGAGACCAGGGCCAGGCTCGCGCCGGGCGTGGCGCCCGCGGCGGTACGGATCGTGCGCGGCGGGACACCGGCGGCGGAGCCGATCCCGGTGCCGCCGCCGGTGGACAGCACGAGGGCTTCTTCGAGCACCTCGCGGGCCCGCCGCAGCGCGTCCTCGTCGTCGGCCCGGATCGCCACGATCAGGTCGTTGGGTCCGGCGCCGTCGGGGGTTTCGAAGCCCATGCCCGCCAACAGGCCGACGTTGAGTTCCGTTGCCATGGCGACGAGCGCCTTGGTCACCCCGTCCACCGCGGATACCGATCGGCTCACCTGCATCAGGCTGACCGAGTCTCGGTATGTTCCGCGGCGCAGCTCAAGCGCGCTGCTCACGGGCGCTCCTTCCTTCGGGGTACGGGAGTTCGGTTCCGTCGCCGAGCCCGTGCGGGGCTGCGGCCACGGCTGGTACGGCGCCTGCGTCGGCCGCCTCGGCCCCGGCCAGGACGCCGTGGGCGAGGTCCGCGCCGGAGGTGTGTCCCACCGTCAGCAGGTGGTGCAGGCGAGGCAGTACGTCGGTGCCGCGGCCCACCGCGCCGATCAGATCGACCAGTTGCGCGCAGCCGTCGCCGCGGGCGGCGTGGCCGAGCAGTGCGGCGGACAGGTCGGTGGTGCGGCCGCGGGCGTGTGCCGCGACGCGTGCGCCGAGGATGTCCGCACGCCGGCCGCCGGTCGGTTCGGGGTCCAGTAGGCGCTGCGCGAGCAGGAAGCCGCACAGGGCGTCGTCGCCGCTGGGGGTCAGGCCCGGGCCCAGGCCGATCAGGCGCAGCGCGGCGGCGCCGGCCCGCTCGTGGTCGGTCGCCGCGTA
>NZ_JBEXCV010000172.1:0-17369 GCF_040605455.1 Embleya sp. NPDC005575
GTCGCCCACGGCACGCGCGAACCAGCGATACTCCTGCCGGGCCGCGAGCCGGTAGACGAAGCTCGCGATGGCGAGCACGACCAGCCCGTTGAGCATGGCGTGCACGATGTGCCGGCTGGCGATCGCCACCGACGACAGGCGCGGGCGGGGTTCGCCGGTCAGGGGTAGGTAGGTCAGGATGTCCAGTTCGGGTTCCTGATACAACATCAGCTCCGGTTCGCCGTCGATCAGGTCCCGCCAACGGCGGGTGCTGCGGAGCCTGTCGGCGAGCACCTCGCCCAGGCCGTCGGGGGTCAACGGCAGGGCACGCAGAGTCAGCCACAGGGCCGCCGCGGTCGCTCCGGGAGGGACCTGGTCGAGGCCGGCGTCGCCCGGGCGCCCTTCCTCCCCCGGGTGCGCTTCCTCGCCCGGGCCGTCGGCACCGCGGACCAGCAGCGCGCCGCACGCGTGCGGGTGCAGGCCCCGACGGTGCGGATCCACGGCCACCGAGTCGCAGTCGGCGATGGCGCGGAGGTGCCGGGCGGTGGGGGTGTCGCGCAGTTCGTCCGCGTCGGCCAGCAGGGTGAAGAACCCGCCGTGGGTGGCGTCCACGTGCACCCGCGCGTCGTGGTCGCGGCACAGCGCCAGGATGTCGGCGATCGGATCGACCGCGCCGAGCGTGTCGGTGCCGGCGCCGACCACGACCGTACCAATGCGTTCCTTGGCCAAAAGCGTCGCGAGGGCGTCGAGGTCGATCCGGCCGGCGGCGTCGGTGCGGACGCAGTGCGCCGGCACGCGCAGCACGTCGCATCTGCGTTCGTGCGCGGGATAGCCGTCGGCGCTGTGGGCGATACCACGTTCGGGGTGGGCCTCGCGGGCCACCCGGAGGGCCTCCAGGTTGGCGACGGAACCGCCCGAGGTGAGGTGCCCGTACGCCGCGGGCAGCCCGAACATCGCCGCCAACTCGGCGACGACCTCGTCCGCCAGCGCGGCCGTACCCGGATCGCCGTCGCACACCCGCCCCTCGGGCTCGATCAGCGTGGCGGCGAGCCGGCCGACGAGGGCGGCCCGGTGCGGCGGCTCGACCGGGTACCCGGCATGGGCCTGGTGCAGGGACGGCCGCCCCCCGCGCAGCCGCGCGGCCAGGTCCGCCAGGTGCGGTTCGAAGCGGTCCCCGTCGCCGGCCCGCGCGTCGGCCCACGCGGACCAGGTGTCGAATGCCTCGGTCAGCCGGCGACGGGTGTCCATGGTGTCCCTCCGGATGCGACGGTTGACGGATGGCCCGGCGGCTCGACACCCTCGGCCCGGGCCCGGTGTCCGCGCACCGAGGACGCCTCGTGCGGGATCGGGTCGTGCGGGGCGCAGGCGGCCTTGCCGTCGGGACAAAACGAATCTTCAGACTTCCCGACCGACTCTCGATCATGCACACCTCCGACCCGGATGGCCGCCGCTCCGGTCCCCGGGGCACCCGAGACCCCGTTTCACCCCGAGCCGGGACGAGCCCGGACCCGTACCCCGGTCCCGAAACCGCGCTGGGGCAGGACTCCGGTCCGGGGTCGAGATCCTCAGTGGGGTGGTCTGCTGCGGTCGCCGGAACCGATGGAATGGAGGGCGACTCCATTCCCGCGAGAACGGCTCGTCCCGGACTCGCGGCCGACCCGGCCGACCGGCTCCACGTCCGTCGACCACCGACAATCAGCTAAGGAGACCCGAGAATGGGGTCCGACCACCTTCCGGCGGCCTCGGCAGTTCCCGGCAAGGTCATCACCCTGAGCCCAGGGGCGGGGACATACGCGCGGCTGCGGCGCAGGATCGCGGACCATTCCGCGTACCGCAACGACCTGCTGCTCGTGATCGCCTCCGCCGTCATGGATTCACTCGCCTTCATCACGACCACCGAGTTCGACTCCGCCGGCGTGGCCACGAGGGTGATCGGGTTCGGGCTGGCGACCGCGGGTGGCGCGGTCCTGCTCGCGCGTCGCCGGTATCCGATGCAGGTGATGACCGCCGTGGTGCTGGTCCAGGCGGTCTTCGTCCTGTGCACCGACGCGGCCACGCGCAGCTTCGGCTGTGCGCTGATGGTCGCGCTGTACACGGTGTCCCGGTATCGCCGACCTCTCGACATCGGCTTCGCCGGGTGCCTGGCGGTGGCGGTTCAGCTGCTGCGGGCGCTCCCCAACACCGGCGAGCCGATCGCGCAGGCTTGCGCCTCCGGATTCGGCGGTGCCGCCCTGGTGATCACGGTCGGCGTCGGCACCGCCAAGTGGCAGCAGCAACTGGCCATCAATCGGCAGTTGCGCGCGGACCGGGCGGTGACCGAGGAGCGCCGGCGGATCGCCCGCGAGTTGCACGACATCGTGGCGCACCACATCACCACGATGTACCTGATGTCGGGAGGCGCCCGGGCAACGCTGGAACGCGATCCCGAAACGGCCCGGGAGGCACTGTTCACGCTGGAGGCGTCCGGGCGCACCGCGCTGGGTGAGATGCGCCAGTTGCTCGGCGTGCTGCGCAGCACCGACGGCCCCGAGGAAGCACCCTCGGAACCGCAACCGGGAATGCCCGAGATCCACCGGCTGATCACCGAGTCGCGCGCGGCCGGCCTGCCGATCGAGTACGAGGAGATCGGCGAGCGGCGGTCGCTGTCGGCGGCGACCGGACTGACCCTGTACCGGATCGTGCAGGAGGCACTGACCAACACGCGCAAGCACTCGGGGGCCGCGCGGGCGTCCGTACGGGTGCGGCATCTGCCCGATCGGGTCGTGCTGGAGGTGCTCGACGACGGCGCGGGCGGCTCGGCCGCGCCGAGCGGCATCACGGGCAGCGGCTACGGCCTGATGGGCATGCGCGAGCGGGTGACCCTGCACGGCGGCACCCTGGAGGCCGGGCACCGCCCCGAAGGCGGTTTCCGGGTCGTCGCCGAAGTGCCCGTGCCGCCGAGCGGACCCGCCTGGACCGGCTGACCGGCACACTCGGCCCGGACCCGGCCGCCGGGTCCTTCCGCCGCCGCGCGGGTGGGGCGACGCGCTCACGGGCCCTCCCCCGTCTTCGCGTCGACCCGCGTGCAGCGCGCCGTCCGCCGTCGCCGCGCACACCCTCCGGTCGACCACCACCGGCGTGGTCTTGAGCGCGCCGGTAGTGATCCGGGTGCGCCGGACGATGCCGGCGTCCGGCGCATAGGGATTGCGGTCCTCGCTGCCGGCGTGGACGAGGCCGTCGGACACCGCCGGGGGCGCGCGGACCGGGCCGCCCGGAGTCGTGCTCCACGCTCGACGCCGGTTCGGGCGTCGAGGGCAATGATCGCGCCCTCGACGGAACCGACGTACACCATCCGAATGTTCGGGGCCAGGCCGGTCACGGTCCTGGTCCCGGACGCATACTCCCAGGACATCTCCCGGTGGACGAGTCGAAGGCGCGCGGCACCTCGGGCACGTCCGGATCGACCCCCGCGTGACAGGCGGTGTGGTCGGCGAACGCCACGTGTGCCCACGGGATTCCGGTCGTGTCGGCGCCCTACTCCGGCGCGCCGGTCAGGTGGCGGGGCTCGAGGTCGCGATGCACACCGGCGGCCCGATGCGCCGCTTGCAGCGCGACGGCGGCCCGCGCCACCCGGTCGGCGGCGATCGGGACCGGCGGCGGCCCGTCCTCGCGCAACACGGGCCGGGTCCCGACCTTCGACAAGCTCCATCCCTCGGGCCGCCTCCCACGGCGATACGTCCGCGACGAACGCGCGCAGGTCACCGATGCGAGTGCCGCCGGTGTGCGCCGCCCGCCGGTACCCTCCTGGGATCTCGGCGAGTGCGCGAACGCGCCGGGTGACCTGCTCGCCGGCAACCGACCCAGGGAGAACGCACAGTGGACGCTGACGTCATCGTCGTCGGGGCCGGGCTCGCCGGCCTGGTGGCCACCCACGAACTCACCGCGCGGGGCCGCAAAGTCGCGCTGGTCGACCAGGAGGGCCCGGCGAACCTGGGCGGGCAGGCGTTCTGGTCGTTCGGCGGACTCTTCCTGGTCGACTCGCCGGAGCAGCGCCGGCTGGGCGTGAAGGATTCCTTCGAACTGGCTTGGAGCGACTGGCGCGGCAGTGCCGGGTTCGACCGGCTCGACGACGAGGACTCCTGGGCGGTGCGATGGGCCCGCGCCTACGTCGAGTTCGCCGCCGGCGAGAAGCGCTCATGGCTGGCCGGCCACGGCATGCGCTTCCTGCCCACGGTCGGCTGGGCCGAACGCGGCAATCTGCGCGCCGACGGACACGGCAACTCGGTACCCCGCTTTCACGTCGCGTGGGGTACCGGCCCGGGCGTGCTGGAGCCGTTCGTGCGATCGGCCCGCCAAGCCGCCGCCGACGGGCTGCTCACCTTCCATCACCGGCACCGGGTGGACGAGTTGGTCGTCGAGGACGGCGCCGCCCGCGGGATCCGCGGCCGGGTCCTGGCCCCCGATTCCGCCCGCCGGGGCGCGCCGAGCAACCGGGACGAGGTCCGCGACTTCGAACTCACCGCGCAGGCGCTCGTCCTGACAACCGGCGGGATCGGCGCCGACCACGACCTGATCCGCCGATACTGGCCCGCCCGGCTGGGCAGCGCGCCCGCGAGCATGGTCACCGGCGTACCCGCGTACGTGGACGGGCGCATGCTCGACATCGGCGCCGCGGCCGGTATCCGGGTGGTCAACCGCGACCGGATGTGGCACTACACCGAGGGTCTGCGCAACTGGGACCCGATCTGGCCCGGCCACGGCATCCGGATCCTGCCCGGCCCGTCCTCGATGTGGTTCGACGCGCTCGGGCGCCGGCTGCCCGAGCCGTGCCTGCCCGGTTACGACACCCTGGCCACGCTCGGGCACCTGCGCACCACCGAGGACCTCGCGGGCCACGACCACTCCTGGTTCATCCTCACCCAGCGAATCATCGAGAAGGAATTCGCGCTCTCGGGGTCCGAACAAAACCCCGACATCACCGCCAAGGACCGGATCGGCTTCCTGCGCACCCGCCTGATCGGCAAGGGCGCACCGGCCCCCGTGGAGGCTTTCAAACGGCACGGTGCGGACTTCGTCGTCGCCGACACCCTCGACGAACTCGTCGCCGGCATGAACCGCTCGACCCCCGAACCGCTCCTGGACCCGACGCTGATCCGACGCCAGATCGAGGCCCGCGA
This sequence comes from Embleya sp. NPDC005575, assembly GCF_040605455.1. NCBI lineage: Bacteria > Bacillati > Actinomycetota > Actinomycetes > Kitasatosporales > Streptomycetaceae > Embleya > Embleya sp. NPDC005575. The sequence goes on from NZ_JBEXCV010000172.1 coordinate 5,136, forward strand.
CCTGCAGATCGCCAACCCGTACGGCAAGGACGCGCAGGTCCAGGGCATCCACAACGCCCGCCGCTATCTGGGCGATCGACTCGGTCGCGCCGCCGCCCCGCACCGCATCCTGGACCCGGCGGCCGGCCCGCTGATCGGCGTCAAGCTGCACATCCTCACCCGCAAGACGCTCGGCGGCATCCAGACCGACCTCGACGCGCGCGCTCTCGGCCTCGACGGACGGCCCATCGAGGGCCTGTACGCGGCCGGCGAGGTGGCCGGCTTCGGTGGCGGCGGCGTGCACGGCTACAACGCCCTCGAAGGCACCTTCCTGGGCGGCTGCCTGTTCGGCGGCCGACTCGCCGGCCGCGCCGCGGCCCACGCGACCGACTAGGGACCGTCCGGCGAGTCTTGCTGCGCGCCGATCCGTTCGTGGCCTTGCGGCCTTGCGTCGCGTTCGGCGAACCCGAGTTCCGCGTGCCCCGGATGCGAAGGTCGGACCGCGGATCGGGCGATGCCGAGATCCAGGGCGGCCCGGAGCCGGTCGTGCAGCGCGCCGGGCGTCGGTGTCACGGGGGCGGACACTTCGGCAACCAGTAGCCAGTAGTGGTCGATTCGCGGATCCGCAGCCGGCTGACCACCGAGCCGCCGACGGAACGTCGAACTACTCAACGCCATCGAACATATACTCGTGGTACACGTCGCAGGTCACTGGGTATGCCCTCATTGACGTCAGTGTGCGCTTCGTGCCGGTCGCGGGGCGCGCCCGAGGTGTGGGTGGGCCCACCGGAACGGGGTCTCCCACCTCGGCCATCGTGTGTACGTTCCACCCGGCGTGAAATGGGGGGCGTCCATGGCTACATGGGACGACCTGATCGCACATCTGCAAGCTGTTCCCGAGGGCGTGTACGAGGGCTGGAACGCCCAGGATGGGTACGACAATCACACCAAGTGGGGTCGGGAGTTCGGCGAGGACGGCGTCGCATGGTGCGTCATCTTCGACTGGTGCATGTACAACGACGTCGGCCTCGCTCGCATCGTGCCCAAGGTGGACAACGTGTCCGCGTTCGCCGACTGGGCGCGGGCGCGCGGCCAGTGGTCGGAGTATCCGAGTTGGGGCGCGTGGGTCGACTTCGGCAACGGGGCGCACACCGAGATCGTGCTGCGCTTCGACGACGTGCACGTGTACACGAAGGGCGGCAACACCATCCCGACCGGCGGCGACGCGGGCCAGGGCAACGGCGTGTACTCGCACACGTTCCGCCGCACCGACCCGAGGGTGACCGGCTACCTCGCACCCCGCTTTCCCGACGGATGCCCGCCCACCGCGGATCCGCACGATCCGCGCGGCGGCGCACCGGGCACCGGCAGGCCCACGGTCTCGCTCGCGAACGTGATCGACTCGGCCCGGCACGACCCGCCCGCGCCACAGGGTGCCGCGGTGCACCGTACCGACGTCCTGCTGGTCGAACAGGCCCTTCAGGCCGAGGGATTGCTCGCCTCCGGCCTGGTCGACGGGTCCTACGGCACCGCGACGATTCGGGCGTACGCGGCCTACCAGCGCCGCCTGGGCTTCTCCGGCACCGACGCCAACGGCATCCCGGGCCGGACCTCCCTGACCCGCCTCGGCAACCAACACGGCTTCCGCGTGAGCTGACCGCCGACCAGCGCACCCGACTGGACGCGGCCCGCTGAGCCCTGCCACTGGATCCCGCCGAATCCCGGCGGGGTCGCAACCCACGGCGTCGGCGTACGGCACGTGCGGGTCCGGCACGTGCCGTCGATCCCGAAGTGGACTCCGACCAGCGGAGTTCGCCGAACCGACGCGGGCCGACCGGCTCCGGGACCGCTCCGTCGGCGGAAGCGGTTCCGGCCGGCTCGGGCCCGTGGTCGCGGTCCTTATCGCGATCGGGTCCGTGGTGTGCTGGTCGGAGTGTACGAAGACGGCGTCGGGATTTCAGTCTGCCGGACGGATCCGCCCCGGCATCGACTGCCTAATGTGTGGTCCCATGACGCAATCAGCCGCTCTGCCGTCCGGGACCCACGACCTCGTACTGCGGGGTGGTCGCGTGCTCGATCCCGAAACCGGGTTCGACGCGGTGGCCGACGTGGGTGTGACCGCCGGAGCCATCAGCGCCGTCTCCCGGGAGCCACTGATCGGTCTGCGCACGCTGGACGCGCGAGGACTGGTGGTCGCGCCGGGCTTCATCGACATGCACAGCCATTCGCACGACGTGGCCGGCCACCGCCTCCAGGCGATGGACGGGGTCACCACCGCGCTCGATCTCGAAGCCGGCCTGTCGCCGGTCGACGAGGGCTACCGGCAGGCGGGCGCCGAGGGACGACCGCTCAACTACGGCTTCTCCGCATCCTGGTGCCAGGCCCGGATGACGGCCGTCGGCGGGCTTGCGCACGGCGGTGGCATGGGCGTGGCGCTCGCCCGACTCGGCACGCCCGAGTGGCAGCGCGAGGCCGACGACCGCCAGGTGGACGAACTGCTCGAACTGCTGCGCAAGGACCTCGCCGCGGGCGCGCTCGGCATCGGGATCGTGGTCGGCTACGCGCCTCGGGTCAAGCCCGAGGAATACCTCGCCGTCTCGCGGTTGGCCGCCGACGCCGGCCGCCCGACGTACACGCACGCGCGGAACCTGGTCGAGCAGGACGAGAACACCCTCGTCGACGGCGCCGAGGAGATCGCCCGCGCGGCGGCGGAGACCGGCGTGCACGCGCACTTCTGCCACGTCCAGTCCACATCGCTCCGGCACAGCGACCGGGTGCTGCAACTGATGGAGAACGTGCGCGCCGAAGGCGGCCGGGTCTCCACCGAGGTCTACCCCTACGGCGCCGGGATGACGGCCATCGGCGCGGCCTTCCTCGCCCCCGAGAACCTCGGCTGGGCCGGCATCACGCCCTCCGACATCGTCTACGCCCCCACCGGCGAACGCCCGGCCGACGCCGCGCGACTGCGCGAACTGCGTGCGAAGGACCCGGGCGGCCTGGCCGTCGTGCACTTCCTGGACGAGACCGACCCGCACGATCGTGCGTTCGTGGACCGGGCGCTGCTGCACCCGGGCAGCGTGGTCGGGTCCGACGCGATGCCGTTGACCTGGATGAACGGGCCGGCCGACCCGATGGCGTGGCCGCTGCCGCCGAGCGCGATGACCCACCCGCGCACCTCGGGCACCTTCTCGAAGGTGTTGCGGCGCTACGTGCGCGAGCAGGGCGCGCTCACCCTCATGGACGCGATCGCGCGCAGCAGCTTCGGGCCCGCGCGGATCCTCCAGGACAGCGTGCCCGCGATGCGTCGCAAGGGCCGGGTGCAGGCGGGGTGCGACGCCGACCTGATCGTCTTCGACCCCGACACGGTCACCGACCAGGCCACCTACGAACACAGCACGCGCCCGTCCACCGGCTACGCCCACGTGCTGGTCCGCGGCGTACCCGTCGTCCAGGACGGCATCCTCTGCCTCGACGCCTTCCCGGGCACCGCGGTTCGCGTCTGACGCCACCGGCCGCGGTGCGCACGGGCAGCCCCGATGGGGCACCGCACGTGCGCTCCGCGGTCGGCTCCGACGGTGCGCCGCGCGGAGCCTCCGCGCGCTACCCGCCCGACGGCGGCGCTGTGTCCAGGGGCAGGGTGAGGTGGACGCGGAAGCCGCCTTCCGGGCGTTCGCCGGCGGACAGCGTGCCGCCGAGGATCTTGGCTCGCTCCCGCATACCGATCAGGCCGTGACCGGTCCCCGGTCCGGCCGCCGGATCAGTGCCCGGACGTGGCCACGCCCGCATCGCTCCCGGCGCGAGCCGCGCGGCCTATCGCCGAACACTGGGCCTCCGGCTCCGCCGCCCGGTGGGCGGTACCCGTTCGTCCATGCCTTACCGGCGACGGTCGACGGAAGTCGTGGTGGATCCCGGCCGATCCCTACCGAGCCCGTCGTTCCCCCGAGTCGCGTCCACGTTCTACCGCACGCATCGCGCTTCCGTCTCCCGTCGACCATCCCGCGCCGCCGCCCGGCGTCTTTCGACGTCGGCCCACCGAGGACAACACTATGAATCCGGCGCCGGTTTCCCTCATCGGATGAGAACCGGGTCGAACTCCCGCGCTACACGTCGCGCCGACTCCACCCACCGCGGTATGCGCCCCGGCCCCGAGCCGCGCTCGGCGGGGCGATGCGGCCCCACCCGCCGGCAGGTCGCCGCGCGGGTTCGTGGGGCGGCTCGTCGCGGCGGCGAATCAGGAAGCGGGCGCGGTTCGTTGCAGCCAGCCGTGCGGGTGGCTGGTCACGCCGTACAGTTCCAGGTCGCGCCGGGTGGTGAAGGCGCCGCCCTGTTCGGTGGCCAGCCAGTCGGCGAGGGCGGGCAGCACGCCGCCCGGCATGCCGGGCGGGCACAGGTCGGGGTCGTCGACGATGCCGTCCTCGACGACGAAGAACCCGCCCTCCGGGACCAGATGCGCGAAGTTGCGCAGCGCGGCGCTGGTCGTGGCGTATTCGTGCAGGGTGTCCTCGACCACCAGGCAGCGCGCCCCCGGCGGGACCAGGTCCGTGACGCGCTCGGCGAGCCCGGGGTCGGTGACGTCGCCGGCCACGAGGGTGATGTCCCGTTCGAAGCTCGGGTCGGCGGCCCGGAGCAGACCGGCGGCGCGATCCTGATCGAGGTCCGCCGAGATCACCCGGATCGCCTCCGGGACGCGCCCGTAGCCGGCCTGGGTGCGCAGCCGGTCGCGGAACCACAGGGCCGAACCGCCCAGATGGGTGCCCAGTTCCACCACCACCTGCGCGCGTGAGGACCACAGCACGTGCTCGAACACCCGCAGGTCCTCGGGAAATTTCTTGATCCGCAGCCCGGCGTACCAATCGCGGACGTGTTGCCGGCCACGCGCTCGCCGGTATTCCAGGAGCGTCTCGTTGTGGTCGGCGGTGACGGTCGGCGGCAGCTGCGCGTCCTCGGCGTGATCGGTGATGGTGATCCTCTCCTGTCCCGGTGTCTCGACGGGTCGGGCCACGGGCCGGCCGCGGACGGCTGGTCCGCTTTCCATTGAAGAGGCAGATTTCCGATTCGGGCAGCCTTTTACTGATCGTTTCACCACGATGGGGACAGTCGACGCCTCGCCGTACGGAATCAGTCCGGCAGGATCGAGCGATACCAGTCGATCTTGCCCCGCAGATGCCCCTGCTGGGTGCGCAGCAGTGCGATCTGTTGCTCGACGGCGGTGTCGTGCCTCTCCAGCAGGGCGATGCGCTCGGCCAGCGACTCCTTGTCCCCGGTGCGCGCCAGTTCGGCGTAGCGCCGCATGTCCGCGATCGGCATGCCGGTGTCCCGCAGGCAGCGCAGGATGCCGAGCCACTGGAGGTCGTCCTCGGAGAAACGGCGGTGGCCGCTGGGCGCCCGGTCCACGCCGGCCAACAGGCCGATGCGTTCGTAGTAGCGCAGGGTGTCCAGGCTGAAGCCGGATCGTTCCGCCGTCTCGGCCGGGGTCAGGTAGCGCGTCGCGGTGGTCATGACCGCATTGTGCCCGCAGTCCACCCCGCAACGCGCCCCCTTGCCGGAGCGCGTGGGGTCGGCGGGCGTGTTCGGCGCGCCGGTCCGGCCCGTCGTCCGTCCGGTTGACCCTGACACCGTGTCAGGCGCTGTGCCGGGCCGGGAGTTCGCCTCGACACCGGCCCGGCTGACTCCCCGTCAGGAAGCGTCGGCGACGCGCACGGCCCACGCCGCCGGCGTGCATGCCCGACGCCGGCGGCGTGCTTGTCGCGGTCCGGTCCGGGTGCAGGCCCAAGGCCGGCGCACCCGGACCGCCGACAGGATCCGGGTCAGGGGGACTTGCTGTAGCCCAGGGCCTCGACGATGCGTCCGTCGCGGATCTGCATCAGGTTGACGCCCGCCACCCAGGCGGAGTCGGCGTGTGCGTCCCCGAACACCTCGTTGACCTCGCCGGCGCCGAAGGACACATGCCACTTGATGACCGCGCGGTCCCCGAAGACGTACACGTCCTGCGGCCGGAAGTTGGTGTTGGTGTCCGCCGCCAGGTCCTGCCAGAACCCGAGGCATGCGTCCAGACCCTCGTACCGCCTGCCCTCGGGCGCCGGTTGCACGCTCACCATCACGCAGTCGTCGGCGACCAGGCCGACCAGCAGTGCAGGGTCGTGCGTGGTGAACGCGTCGTTGAACCGGGCGATGACCTCGGCGGTCGTGAGGGTGCTGGTGGTGGTGTCCGACATGATGGTGGCTCCTGTTGTACTCGGTGTGTGCCCGGTGGAGCCCTGTCGCGCGCTCGTGAACTCTTGGCAGGGTCCGGTGTCCGTCCGGGCCGACCGTCTCGCGGCGGCTCGTGGGAACAATCCTGCGACCGTCGCGCGGTCCGAACAATTCCCTTTGGGGAATGACCGGGACCACCGGTGACGGCGGGAATCGCATCCGCCGGATGCCCCCACACCGCCGGCGAGGTCGGCGCGCCGAGTGCGGCGCCGAAGGGCAGTACGCCGGCGGTGGAGACGGTGTTGACCAGGGATGCCGCCGAACAGCGCACCCGGCGCGATGGCCGGGTTGAACATCGAGGTGTTCGGCGCGGTGGGGGCGTCGGGGGCGGCCTTGAGGATCCAGGTCTGGACACCGACCGGCACGCCGCCGAAGGCGTCGCCGTCTCGAACGGGCACGGCGGCCCGCTCCCGCCTGAGCGCCGGCTACCGCCGGCTTTCGCGCGACGGGTCCGAGGCCGGGCACAGGATCAGCGGCAGGTACACGTCGTCCACGATGTCGAGGATGACGGCGTCCTCGACGGGCGCGCCGAACAGCAGGAACTCGTTGCGCAGCAGGTCGGTTGCCACCGTGGCGCGGCGCGAGGTCGGCATCGTGTGCTCGACCTCGCCGCGCTCGACCGCCCGCTCCAGGATGACCCGAACCGACGACGGGCCGACGGTGTGGAAGCGCTCGCGAATCAGTCGGGCGAGTTCGGGATCGCGACCCGTCTCGGCGAGCAGACCGCGCAGGATGTCGCCGAGCGGACCGGCCAGCTTGGCGGAGATCGATCGCAGCAGCGCGATCATGTCGGTGCGCAACGCCCCGGTGTCCGGCGGGTCGACGTCCGAGACACCGGGCAACTTGCACGCGTCGACGGCCAGTTCGGCCCTGCTGGACCAGCGGCGGTACAGGGTCGCCTTGCCGGTGCGGGCGCGCGCGGCCACCCGCTCCATGGTCAACCCCGGGTAGCCCACCTCGACGAGCTCGGCCAGGGTCGCCGTCAGGATGGCGGACTCCAGTGCCTCGCCGCGCCGACGCGGCCCCTTGCGGTGGTCGACTTCCGCGTCGACCACGATCCGACCGACGTTGGGTAACAACGTAACTCCCTTGAGTCATGGAGAGGTCGTTGCGTTCTCTGCATGGGCAGCTTAGCCTCCCAGGAGAGAACCATTCGTTCTCTACGTGACCGGCCACGCACAACCGAGCCCGATCATGCCCAATCCGCGCGATGGCTGCGAGGGGATCGATGAACGAGACCGCTGCGACCTTCCGGACCGGACAAACCCCCGCCTTCCCGAGCGACCGAACCTGCCCCTACCGACTCCCCGAGGAGTACAACAGGCTGCGCGACGCGCCGAGTTCGTTGCACAAGGTAACCCTGTACGACGGCCGTCCAGCCTGGGTGGTGACCAAGCACGAGGCGGCCCGCAGACTGCTGGCCGACCCGCGGCTGTCCTCGGACCGTACCCACGCCGACTTCCCCTCGACCTCGCCCCGCTTACGGGCGCTGCGCGACCGTCGCCCCGGATTCATCAGCCTGGACCCACCCGAACACGGCCCCCGACGCCGGATGACCATCGCCGAGTTCACCGTCCGCCGGATCAAGGCGATGCGCCCGGACGTAGAGCGCATCGTGCACGACGCGATCGACGACCTGCTGGCCGCGGGTCCGCCCGCCGACCTGGTCGAGCTGTTCGCCCTGCCGGTGCCCTCGATGGTGATCTGTCGACTGCTCGGCGTCCCCTACGCGGACCACGACTTCTTCCAGGACGCGAGTCGACAACTGCTCCAGGCCACCGACGGAAGCGACGCCCGCGCCGCCCGCGACCGGCTCGAACGCTACCTGGACGGGCTGATCACCGTGCTCCGGGCGAAACCGGCGCCGGGCCTGCTGTCCACGCTGGTCACCGAACAACTCGCGACCGGCGCGATCGAGCGGGAGGAACTGGTCTCGACCGCGATCCTGCTGCTCGTCGCCGGCCACGAGACCACCGCGTCGATGACCTCGTTCAGCGTGATCACCCTCCTCGAACACCCCGACCAACACGCCGCGCTGCGCGCCGACCCCACCCTCGTGCCGGGCGCCGTCGAGGAACTGCTGCGCTACCTGGCCATCGCCGACGTCGCGGGCGGCCGGTTCGCGACGGCCGACATCGAAATCGACGGGCAGCTCATCCGGGCCGGCGACGGGGTGATCGTCACCAACTCCATCGCCAACCGCGACGCTTCGGTGTTCGAGGACCCGGACACCTTCGACGTGCACCGCTCGGCCCGCCATCACATCGCCTTCGGCTACGGCGTACACCAGTGCCTCGGGCAGAATCTGGCCCGCCTGGAACTCGAAGTGATCCTCACCGCCCTGTTCGAGCGCATTCCGACCCTGCGTCCGGCCGTCCCGGTCGAGCAACTGACGCTGCGCCCGGGCACCACGATCCAGGGCGTCAACGAACTCCCGGTCACCTGGTGAGCGCCGCGAAGGCGGCCGGCCCGCCTGTCAGCGCCGACCGCACCGTGTGCGTCGGCGCCGGCCTGTGTGCGCTGACCGCGCCCGAGGTCTTCGATCAGGACGACGACGGGCTGGTCACCGTCCTGGTCCCCGAACCCGCCGCCGCGCTGCACCGCGCCGCCCGCCAGGCCGGTCGGCTGTGCCCCTCCGGCGCCATCCGCACCATCGAATAGCCGTCCCCGGGACCGGGCCCGCGCGGCCCGGTCCCGCCGCTGCGCAGCAACCCGCGATACGGGTCGCCCCGGCATCGTCAAAGAATTGTTGCCGCTTCGAGGAGGGACACGTGACCCGGTTCCGAACCCGGGCGCCCGCGGCCGTTGGGCCGTTCCCGGCCCCGGCCCGCCCTCGGGCGGGTGGGCGGCGCCGTCACGCATGCGCGTACCCGGGCGGGACGGCGGCGCCGGGCCGGCACGGGCCGTGGGAGGGCGTGGTGGGAGTGACACAAAGGCAGTCGATCGGATGGTGTGCCGGCATACGCCGTTGCGGCCGACGGCGGGGACTCGTTGTTCCGTCATGACCACATCCGCGTCGCTCGACGAGGCATTGGGCACACTCGCCACAGCGATCGAGGACATCCTCGACCTCCTCGCCCCCACCCCCTCGGCCGCGCCCGCTCCCCAGCGGGCGCCCACTCGCCCCAGGTCCGACCCCGACGCCCCCGAGCAGGCCGTACCGGTGCTGCACCTGGACCCCGGAATCGACCCCGATGCCCTCGTCCAGGCCCTCCGACACGCCCTGCACCGATAGCCTGCGGGTGCCGACATCACGCCTGCGCGGCATGCAACATGCCGCACGCGCAGGGCTCTTGGCGGCATCGGTGGACGAACCCTCGATCTCGGCCGTCGCCGGGGAACCGTGGATGCCGACGCCGTCTCGCGGATTCCCGTGCCCGGGAGCCGAGTTCGCGTGTGCCGGCGAGGTCCGCGCGGCGGCGCCGCTCGTCGGAGCGCGTACCGATCGGTCGGCGGTCGCGGATCCCCTCGACGAGTGACCGCGAACAGCCGGCGAGTCAGCCGAGAAGCGCCGACGACGAAGTCGCCTGCCTCGCAGGCTCGGGTTCGGGGCGCGCGGCCACGAGCAGGAAGGCCACGCCGAAGGCCACGTAGCAGGACGAACGCAGCAGTTCGAAGCCGGTCAGGTGCCATTCCTGACCGGGCAGGTGCGGTACGGACCAGACCAGGAAGCTCGGGAAAACGATCAGGCCCGCGGACAACAGCGTCTCGGCCCGCACGTGCGGGCCCCGCAGCCTCGCCCACAGCAGGATCGCGATCGGCACACACCACACCCAGTGGTGGCTCCAGGAGATGGGACTGGCGAGCAGCCCGGCCACCGCGGCCGCGGGCAGCCCCCACGCGTCCCCGCGCCGACGGTGCGCGATCACGGCGCACATCATGCCGAGCACGCCCACCGCGACGATGGTCGCCGTCCCGCCGATGCCGGGATCGAACAGCCGGGTCACCCGGGTGACCAGCCCGCGCACCGACTGATTGGCGGCGTTCTCCACCCGCCCGACCCGCTCGGGGGTGAACACCAGGTCGGTCCAGAATCGCCGAGTGGCCCCGGGCAGGATCGCGGCCGAGAAGACCACCGTCCCGACCGCGGTGGCGATGGCGGTGAGCGCCTCGCGGCGACGTCCGGTGAGCAGCAGGTAGACGATGAAGACCGCCGGGGTGACCTTGATCCCGGCCACCAGCCCCAGACCCACCCCGCGCAGGGGCGCGCCGGGCGGGCGACCGAAGTCCCACAGCACCACGGCCAGCACCGCGAGGTTGACCTGCCCGTAGCGCATCGTGGTGAACACCGGCTCGAACCAGAGGGCGAAGGTGGTCGCGGCCGGAACCACCCACGGACCCAGGCGGATCCCGTCCGGGTCCGCCAGGCGCATCGATAGCCAAACCACGATCGCCACGAGCAGCAGGTTCACGGCCACGCCCGATCCGAGCAGCAGACCCTCGGGCAGGTAGGTCAGCGGGACGAACAACAGCGCGGCGAACGGCGGATAGGTCGCCCTGAGGCCGTGCGGCGTGTCGAGCGGGCCGTACAGGTCGATCCCGTCGCGTACGGCCAGCCCCTCGGCGCGGTAGACCACCAGGTCGACCATCGAGGGGTGGCTCAGGTGTCGCACGAGCAGGTAGACGCCGATCGACACGGCGCAGGCGAGCGTCCAGAGCCACATCCGGCGCGCGGCCGGCGATCCGTCCGGGGCGTCGCCGAGAGCGCCCCGTCGCCGCACGCGGGATCGGCCGCCGAAGCCGGTGGGGCGTCTCATACGACGACGCTAACCCGCGCGCCCGTCCGTTCCCGGCGCTTGTGATAGGGCCATCAAGGTGGTGTCGGGCGCACGGCCCGCGCCGCCGGCCGGGCCGGCGGGGTGAGACACGCACCCGGCCGGCCCGGGCGATACCCAACGGGCAGACCGACTCGACCCACGCACACGCCTACGGCGACCGCCGACCCGACGGGCAACGCCCGGACCTGACCGCGGCGATGCGTGGCGCCGGGCTCGGCGGCGGTGGCGCCTTCGCCACCGCCCCCGACCTGCTCCGCTTCGCCCTCGCCCTGCACGAGGGCACGCTCCTTGGCGACGCGTACACCGAGCTGATGCTCGGTGGGAAGGTCCCGTTCGGCATGGGCATGGCCGCCTACGGCACGCTCACCTCGATCGCCCGCGGCCGGCGCAGGATCGGGCACGGCAGCGCCGACCCGGGCATCACCGCGAACCTCTACACGTATCCCGACGTGGCCTGGGTGGCCCTGTTCGTCGCCAACCAGTCCCTCACCGACCTGCGCTCGCTCATCGAACCGCCCGACCGGCCGATCACCGCCAGCGGCCGCTGACCACGCGGTCGATCGCCCGGCCGCTCCGCGGCCCCGAACGACTCTGACACGCCGCCAAGCGGCAAACGGGTGAGGGTCGGCGTCGTCGGGCCGGTCGTGTTGTTCCCTGGTGGGGCACCCCCGTGCACGACGTGCGGAGCACGCGCACGCCTTCCGCTCATCCGTCCAGGAGGCCCCCGTGACCATCGCCCCCGGCAAGCTCTCCGAACCGGCGGTAGGCGCGTTCGTCGCCGCCGTCAACGCGCGCGACAAGGACGCCTTCGCCGCGCTCCTCACCCCGGACGCGACGATGTCCGACGACGGCTCGGACCGCGATCTGCAGGACTGGGCGGATCGGGAGATCTTCTCCTCCAACGGCCACATGGAAGTGGTGACCGAGTCCGACGGCGGGCGCACCCTGGTCGTGAGCTACCGCAACGACACGTGGGGCGAGATGCGCACCGCCTGGCGGTTCACCGTCACCCCCGACGGCCGCATCAGCCGCTTCGAAACGGGCCAGGCCTAGACCTCCGCCCCCGAAGCCGATCAACCGTCCAGGACCGGACCACGGCGTAGGCGGCGCCTGGGCCTCGATCGACGCGACCGGTCGCGCGCGGTCGACGCCCGGGCGTCGGCGCATCCGCATCCGCAGCACACCACGCGGCGTCGTCGCCGGATCCGGCGTCGGATCCGGTGAC
>NZ_JBEXCV010000173.1:0-17104 GCF_040605455.1 Embleya sp. NPDC005575
ATGGTACTGCACTCGAAGGGGTGTGGGAGAGTAGGACGCCGCCGGAATTTACGTGTGAAAGGCCCATCCCGAATAGGGATGGGCCTTTTGCGTTTCCCGGCTTTTCGAAAGGCGGTGCTCCTCGGCGGCCCGGATCGTCAACGTGTCCAGTGGTGTCGGGTCGATGGGGAACATGTCGGACCCGGACCACTACATGTCCGGCCTGCCCGCGCTCGTCGCGTACCCGCCTTCCAAGGCCGCGCTCAACGCGCTCACCGTGCAGTACGCCAAGCCCCTGCGCGCGGACGGCATTCCGGTCAACGCGGCGGCCCCGGGCGCCTGTGCCACGGACTTCACCAAGGACCTCGGGTCGGCGTATTCGATCACCCGAACCGCCGCCCGGGGCGCGGCCGTCGTCATCCGGTTGGCCACGCTCGAAGGAGACGGACCCACGGGAGGCTTCTTCGACGACAAGGGTCCGGTGCGCTGGTGACCGGGTGCGGTGCCGGTGCCGCCGACCGGGCGCTCCGCTTGCGCCGGTCCGGAGTCGTACGCTCGTAGTCCCAGGTGGGAACCGGGTTCGGATTCGTGTTCGGGAAGGTGTGCCGGTGGGCGTTCCACAGCAGAGTCGGGAGAGCGACGAGGTCGGGCTGTTCGGGCCCGATTCGGTGACGTGGCAGTTGCACGCCGATCCGGTGATGTGGGTGGCCGGCGTGCGGGCGCTGTATCTCCAGGCTCTGCATCCGCGGGCGGTGCGTGCGGTCGTGCAGAACTCCGACTTCCGCAAGGACCCCTGGGGACGGCTGATCCGCACCGCCGACTTCGTCGGGGTGACGACCTACGGGACGCGGACCGACGCGGAGCGGGCGGGCGCGCGGGTGCGGCGCATTCACAATGCGCTCAGGGCGGTCGACCCCGTGACGGAGCAGACGTACCGAATAGACGAGCCGGAGCTGCTGCGTTGGATCCACTGCGCGGAGGTCGGGTCGTATCTGTCGGTCGCCCGGCGGGCCGGGTTCCCGTTCACCGACGAGCTGGCCGATCTGTACCTGGCCGAGCAACGCCGCTCGGCGGAGTTGGTCGGGCTCGCGGCCGACGAAGTGCCGGGCTCGTCGGGCGAGATGAAACGGTATTTCACGCAGATCCGGCCCGAGTTGGCCATGTCCGACGAGGCCGGGAGCGTCTTCGACTTCCTGCGTCGGCCGCCGGTGCCGTTCGTGCTCGTGCTCGGGCGCGAGATGTTGTGGCGGCAGGTCGCGGAGTTGGCGTATGCGGCGTTGCCGCCGTGGGCCAAGGAACTGTACGGGTATCGCGGGCTGCCGTCGGCGGTGGCCGGACCCGGGCTCAAGGGGCTGCGTCGGGTCGTGGGGGCGGCGACGCCGGTGATTCGCATGGTGTACCCGTCGCCGCACATCAGGGGGGCGATGGAGCGGCTCGGGCCCGAGGTCGAGCCGTCGGCCGCGCGGCTGCCCCGGGTGGGTGCTGTCACGCAGGCCACAGTGGCGGAGTCCGCCAATAAGTAAGGTGCCCTTTCTTTCTGTGCCCGCTGCCGTCACAATGTCAGACATTGTCAAGTAACCGGGCAGCTCGAAGGGAACCGCACGTGGCGAACGGCTTCTGGGCCCATGCGCAGGCCAATCCGGACCGGCTCGCGCTGGTCGACCCCGATGGCGCCGAGTGGACCGCGGGGGAGTTGTTCGCCGCGTCGAACCGGCTCGTGCACGGCCTGCGGGCGGCGGGCCTGGGCACCGGCGACGTCTTCAGCGTGATCCTGCCCAACTGCGCCGAGTACATCGTGGCGTACATGGCGGCGGCGCAGGCCGGGCTGTACATGGTCCCGGTGAACCACCACCTGGTCGGCCCCGAGATCGCCTGGATCCTCGCGGACAGCGAGTCCAAGGTGGTGATCGGCCACGAGCGGTTCGCGGACACGATCGTGGCCGCGGCGGACGAGGCGAAGCTGCCCGCGCAGGCGCGGTTCGCGGTCGGCACGGTGCCGGGCTTCCGGCCGTTCGCGGAACTGACCGAGGGCCACTCGGCGGAGCCGCCGACCGAGCGCAGCGTCGGCATGACGATGAACTACACGTCCGGCACCACCGGCCGCCCGCGCGGCGTGCGCCGGCCGCTGTCCGGGGGATCACCCGAAGACGCCCGGTACGGCGGCACGTTGCTGATCTACGGCGTCAAGCCGCACGACGACAACGTGCACCTCGTCGGCTCGCCGCTGTACCACACGGCCGTGCTCCAGCACGCGCAGCAGTCGCTGCACATCGGCCACGGCGTGGTGCTGATGGACAAGTGGCGGCCCGAGGAGATGTTGCGGGTGATCGACCGGTACAGGGTCACCCACACGCACATGGTGCCGACCCAGTTCCACCGGCTCCTGCAACTGCCCGACGAGATCAAGGCCAAGTACGACGTGTCGTCCATGCGGCACGCCGTGCACGGCGCCGCGCCCTGTCCCGATCACGTCAAGCGGCGGATGATCGAGTGGTGGGGGTTGTGCGTCGAGGAGTACTACGCCGCGAGCGAGGGCGGCGGTACGTTCTGCTCCGCGCAGGAGTGGCTGGACCGGCCCGGGACGGTGGGCAAGGCGTGGCCGATCAGCGAGATCGGCATCTTCGACGACGACGACAACCGGCTGCCGGCGGGCGAGATCGGCACCGTGTACATGCTGATGCGGGCCGGCAAATTCCAGTACCACAAGGACGAGGAGAAGACCCGCAAGGGCCGGATCGGCGACTGGTTCACCGTCGGCGACGTGGGGTTGCTCGACGAGGACGGCTACCTGTACCTGCGCGACCGCAAGATCGACATGATCATCTCCGGCGGCCAGAACATCTACCCCGCCGAGATCGAGAGCGCACTGCTGCGGCACCCCGCGGTCGGTGACGTGGCGGTGTTCGGTATCCCGCACGAGGACTGGGGCGAGGAGGTCAAGGCGGTCATCGAGGCCAACGAGGGCTTCGTCGCCGGCCCCGAGTTGGCCGCGGAATTGCTCGCGTTCTGTGTCGAGCAGCTCGCCACGTACAAGCGCCCGCGCACCGTCGATTTCGTCGACGCGATGCCGCGCGACCCGAATGGGAAGTTGCAGAAGCGGCGGTTGCGCGATCCCTATTGGGAGGGCCGCGAGCGGGCGGTCTGAGGCGAAATACGAATACACCGCCCGGGATTTCCCCGAGCGGTGTATTCGGCGTTTCCTGCGATGCTTCGGATCGGTGCGACGAATCTTTTCGAGCCGTGTTCCGCTAGGCCGATTCGGGCGCGTTTTCCGGTGCGGACGCCACCGCCAGTGCCCATTGCAGGTCCGGCTTTCCGGTGGGCGTGCGCTGGGTCTGCTCGACGACTCGCATGACCCTGGGCACCTTGTACCCGGCGATTTTGGTGCGGCAGTGCTCCTGGATGTCCTCCAGGCTCGGGGCCCGGCCCTCGCGCGGCTGCACGACCACCGCGACGGTCTGACCCCAGCGTGGATGCGGGACGCCGACCACGATCGCGTCGTAGACCTCGGGGTGGGCCTTGACCGCGCCCTCGACCTCCTCGGTGAAGATCTTCTCGCCGCCGGAGTTGATCGTCGCCGAGCCGCGGCCCAGCAGCGTGATCCGGCCGTCGCCCTCCAGGCGGGCGTAGTCGCCGGGCACCACGTAGCGGGTACCGTCCGGGCCGGTGCGGAAGACTTCGGCGGTCTTGACCGGGTCGCCGAGGTAGCCGAGCGGGATGTTGCCCTTGCGGCCGAGTCGACCCACCACCCCGGCGGGCAGCGGGTTGAGATCCTCGTCCAGGACGACCGAGTCGGGGACCGCCTTGACGGTGATCCCGCTCTGCTGCTCGGTCTGGCCCTTGACCGCGACGCCCACGCCGTTGGCGCCGGACTCGGAGGCGCCGATCGCGTCGCTGACCACGATTCCCAGGCGCTCCATGAACTCCTCCTTCAGCGACGGCGAGAACAGCGCCGCGCTGGAGGACAGGGCGAACAGGGAGGACAGGTCGTAGGACTCGCGCCCGTCGCGCGGCTCGGCGAGGGACTCCAGCAGCGGGCGGGCCATCGCGTCGCCGGTGATCAGGATGACGTTGATCTTCTCGGCGGCCACGGTCTCCCACACGGCGTGTGCGTCGAACTTGTCGATCAGCACCACACGGTGGCCCTTGGCCAGGTTCTGCAGCACTCCCCACTGGGTCGCGCCGTGCATGAGCGGCGCGATCGGGAAGGTGGTCATCTGGCCGTTGCGGCCCTTCTCGACCATCTCCTCGGGCCGGGATATGCGCAGGCCGTTGGTGGGGTCGATGCCGCCGCCGAGGGCGAAGATCACGTCCTCCTGGCGCCACACGACGCCCTTGGGCAGGCCGGTGGTGCCACCGGTGAACAGCAGGTACAGGTCGTCGGCCGAGCGCGGCTCGAAGTCGCGCTCCGGCGCGCCGGCCGCCATCGCGTCCTCGAACCGCACCGCGCCCAGCGACTCGGCGGTGACCCCGTCCGAGGCCGGCTCGGTGCCGTCCTCGACCACGATCAGGTGACGCAGCGAGGTGACCTTGGGCGCGACCTCGGCGACCCGCTCGGTGAACTGCCGCTGGAAGACCAGCGCGACCGGCGAGGCCTGGTCCAGCAGATAGGCGAGCTCATCCGCGACATAGCGGAAATTCACATTGATGCAGACGGCTCGGATCTTGTAGATCGCGAGCATCGCCTCCGCCCATTCGATGATGTTGAAGGCGTAGACCGCGACATGGTCGCCCGGCTGCACGCCGGAGTCCCGGAGGTGATGGGCGAGGCGATTCGCCCGCTCCTCCAGAAGGGCATATGTACGGCGTTCACCGTTCGCGACGATCGCCTCGCGTTCGGGGTATTCCCCGGCCGCGCGCTCGAAGAGGTCGGCAAGGTTGAATTCCATGGGCGGAGCGTAAGGCGTGCGCCCGGCGATATTCCAGAGGCAATATCGTTTGGGTGGCCTCGGGAAACTGTGACACTGTCGACCGCCGCGAACACTTGACTGCGGCAAAGATGTGGGCTGGGGGCGGTACGGCGAGCCGGTGCACCCGCGGTGACCCCGGCCGACGGGCGTCGACGCGATCACCGAAGCCGAGATCGAAGCCGAGATCGAAGCCGAACCGGCCGGGCGCACGCGCCGTCAGCGCGGCGCGTACTCCCGCAGACGCGGGCGCGCGCTCGCCGACACGAGCACCACACACACCCCGAGCACGGCGATCGGCACCCACGGCCAGCCGGCGAGCGCGTCGTCGGCGCTGTCGGTGCGGTCCTTGAAATCGGCCAGGTCGGCGTCCGCCGCCTGGGCCAACGCGGTTTGGTAGTCGTAGAAGTCGAAGGCCAGGTTGCCTCGGCCGACCTTGGTGGCCAGGCCGACGGCGACATCCAGCCGGCCCTCGGCGACCGCCGCGCGCAGCGCCCGGTCGTCCCGGCGGAAGGCATCCAGTCGGGAGGCCACGCGCTGGTTCGGCACGGCCCGCTCCAACTGCGCGGACTTGGCGGCGAAGCTCTCGCTGTACGCCCGGGCACGATCGGGCAGGATCACGAACCGGCTCTCGTCCGCGTTCGCGTCGGAGGCGGTCGCCCGGGTCCGGGCCAGCGCCAGGAACGGGTCGAACGCCTGCGTCTGCGCGTCGCGCAGCCGGGAGGCGTGGTCGGCGAACAACGCGGCGGCGGTGCCGGTAAGCGCGGCCACCGCGATGGTCACCGCGGCGAGCCCCGGCGCCAGGACGCGGTGGAACCGGCGGGCTCCCCCGATCTGGCCGACGATCAACACGGCCAGGAGCAGGACGCCGACCAGCCCGACCGCCGCCGCCGCCCAGCGCGCGTGCGTGCGGTCGGAGTCCGCGTCGGAGGCCAGCTTCTCCTCGGCGCCGCGACCGAGCGCGTCGGCGGCCGGCAGCAGATCGTCGTGCAGAAGGCTGGTCGCGCTCGCGAAGTAGTTGAGCGCGAGCATCGGTGGGCGCCCGGCCGGGCGGTCCTGGACCTGCTCGTCGGCCAGGTGCGCCTGCGCGACGTAGGCGTCGTAGCGGCCGAGCCCGTCGATCAGCGCGCCGACGGTCGCCACGGGTGCGCCGCCGGCGGAGAGCATCTGGATGTCGGCGGTGATCCGGGCGCGACGCTCGCGCATCTGGCGCAGTGCCAACTGCCGGTTGCCGATCTGCTCGTCCGAACCGACCAGGAGCACGTTGGCGACCTGCGCGTCGAGATCGGCGAGCGCGAAGTACAGATCCGCCGCGACGGCGGCCCGCGGGGCCGAGGTGTCGGCGACCTCGCCGAGCCCGGAGCGGGCGTTGCCGGCGCCGACCGCGATCACCGCGGCCAGGGTGACGATGCCGGCCAGTACCAGCGCGACGAAGCCGTACACCCGAGCCGGGACCGCGCCCACCTGCCGCAGCCGGCGCAGCCGTATTCGCGGCGCCCGTTCGGGGGGCGGCGCAATCGGCGCGACCTGCGGCGGCGATGGCGCGTACGCGGGCGTCGAAGGCGCAGGCAGGGTGGTCGGTGCGGCCATGTCGAAACGGTAGGCACACGGCGCGAAGAGCCAACCATGAATCGATGGCCCCGATACGACGGCCGAGTGAACATCCGTGTGTTCGAAGGGCGTTCGGGAGGTGACGGGCGGCCGGTCGGGAAGCGGCTCCGGCTGACGCTTGGTCAGCCCTCGATTGCGCCCAGTTGCGTCACCCGCGCGGATGAACCGAGCGGCGTGTGCCGGCTATGCCCCCCGTTGGCCGCTTTGGCGACGGTCGGATTCGCACTGCGAAGGGCTGTTGCGGAGCACTCGTTGGCATGTAGCGTTGTCCGCGGTTGCAGCAGTAGATGTAGTTCCCTCGCACGTCCAACGCCTGCGGACATCAACAGCCGTGGGCGTTTTTCGCTCCTCACAGCGAGGGCATCCCGGGGTAACGCGGGGAGTGGGACCACTCGACGGTTCGCGACCCGGGCATCACGAGGTGTGGTGTCTGTGGGTTACGTGAAGGAATCAAGACATGGCCACCGGTACGGTCAAGTGGTTCAACGCCGACAAGGGCTACGGCTTCATCTCGCAGGACGACGGCGGCGCTGACGTCTTCGTCCACTTCTCCGCCATTCAGACGAACGGCTACCGTTCGTTGGAGGAGAACCAGCGCGTGGAGTTCGAGGTCACGCAGGGTCAGAAGGGCCCGCAGGCCGAGATGGTTCGCCCGCTCTGAATCGGTCCCGCGGCTCCGGCGACGGACCGCAGACCTAGCAAGGCCCGCGCCCGTGCAGGGTGCGGGCCTTGGGGCGTTCTCCGGGTGGTTTGCGGCGCCCCGGGCGACTTCTGCCGAATTTTGACTTCCGTGGGATTTCACCGAGTGGGTCGGATCGTGCGTGGCCGGCGACATGGTGAGGGGCCACTAGCATGTCTGTATGGGTTTCCTGCGCCGCCGCCCCCCGTCCGGGCCGGATTTCGACGTTCTTGCCATCCCGTTCACCGACTGGCCCGGCTCCGTGATCGTGGCCATGTTGCCGGGGGAGGACGGCAGTTGCCAGGGGATCTTCGTCCGCTACGACCTGCTGGCCAACCGTGGCCCCGCGATGCTGATCGGCAACCTGCCGCCCGGTTCGCCCGCGCGTGAGGAAGGCGTCGGCCGGATCGAGGCCCAACAGCTGGTCGCGGCCCTGGGCCACGAGGAGATGCCCGAGGAGCTGTCCACCGAGGACACCCCGATCATGCTCGGCGACGACCTGCTGATCATCCGCAAGGTCAAGTATGCGGAGGGGCGCCTGGCCTGCGTGGAATTCGACCGCAGCGACAACGTCATGGTGCGCATCGTGACCTGGGACCGCCCGATCACCGACGACGTGTTCCAACTGCTCAAGCCGATCCCCTCGGACGCCTTCGGCGGCTGAACCCCGGCCGCACCGGGGCCGCGAGGCCCAAGCGGGCTCCCCGGCCACCGGTAGAACCCCACCCTCCGTCCCCAACGCGACGGGTGGAACGGGTGGTCACGCGGCTCCCAGGCCACGCACATCGTGAGCCGGCCGAGACGTCGAGCTCGGTGGTCCCATCAGGGCCCGGCGGCCACGAGCATCGCGGCCACGAGTCAGCGGGTGCCGATCGCCGCGCGCACGGCTCGTCGGACCATGCCGCAGTCGTCGTGCAGCCTGCGCAGGAGGCGGCGCTGGTCCTCTTTGCCGGGGCCCACGTCGTTGAGCCGGATCTCGCGGACGAGCACCAGCATCAGGTTGACCAGGAACGCGTCGCGGGAGAGGGAGCCCGACTGCTGGGCCGTCTGGATGATCTGGCGGCGGGTCATCGGGTCCCGGGCCAGCAGGGTCCACAGGACCGCCAGGTCGTAGCCGGGCAGGTGATAGCCGGAGGACTCCCAGTCGACCAGCGCCGCACCCTGGGCGGTCAGCAGCACGTTGGACAGGACCGCGTCGCCGTGGCAGAACTGCGCGGGCACCCGACTGAGGCCACGCAGGAGTTGGGCCAGGTCGCCGGCGTCGCGGTCGGTGAGCAGGCCGAGCTTGTGGTAGCGGTCGACGCGGGCCGGATAGTCGAACGCGAGCGGGAACGACCCGGGCGGGGGCTTCCACCGGTTGAGCGTGGTGAACGTGTGCAGTACGGCGCGGACGTCGGCGCGGGCCATCGCGGTGCCCGGATGGCGTTCGTTCGCGGCGGGCCGGCCGGCCACGTGCTCCATCACCAGGATGCGCCGTTCGGGGTCGGCTGCGATCAGTCGCGGCACCCGGACCGGTGGCCGCTGACGGGTGAAGGTGCGGTAGGCGTTGACCTCGTGCCGAAAGCGCTGGAGCCAGTGCGGCGAGGGGTCGGTCAGATACTTCACCACGACCGGGCCGCGTCCGACCGAACCGGACAGGAGCAGGGAGCGTGGTGTCCTGCGCAGCACGGCGCCGGCGGTGAAGCCGGGACAGATCCGGGCGGCGAGCGCGGCGATCGCCTCCGGACCGGGAATCTGCTGCGCCATGCGAGGAACTCCAGGGCCCACGCCGGCCGGGGCCGGACCGGTCGCGACCGCGGCGTTCGCCGCGGTCACGGTGTTCGTCGACGCCACCGTGCCGGGCGCCGAACCACCGGAAGGCATACGCCTGTTCGGACCGGGACTGCCCGGCCGTGAGGTCGCGGAACCGGGATTGGCCGGGCGGCCGGGGGTGGTGGACGTCGTGGATGACATGTAAACCTTCCTGCGCTGCCGAGTGGTGGATCCGGCCGCGCGACGGGTGGGGGCCCACGTGCCGGATCCACCATCAACAACACTCCGAGGCCCGGGTGGTGATCCACGTGGCGAGCCCTGGCGAACCATGGCGAATCGGAGCCGGCCGCTCCGTACCCGGCTAGCCTCGGTCCGGCAGGCGACCTCGTACAGGACGCTTTCGAGCCACGGTCCCCACATCAACGGGCGGTTTGCAATGCGCCGGGAACCCAACACCAAACTGGTGGACCTCTTCGCCCTGACCGGGTGGTCCAAGGGAGAACTCGCCCGACTGGTCAACCGTCGGGCCGCCGCGATGGGCCATCCTCAGCTTGCCACGGATACCTCCAGGGTCCGGCGCTGGCTGGAGGACGGCGAGCGGCCGAGGGACCCGGTGCCTCGGGTTCTGGCAGCCCTTTTCACCGAGCGGCTCGGGCGTGTTGTCACCTCGGAGGACCTCGGCCTGACCGGCCGCCCCCGGCACAACGCGCAGGTGGTGCAGGAGGACCTGCCGTGGAGCACCGAGCGCACGGTGACCGCGCTGACCGAGTTCACCGGCATGGACCTGATGCTCAACCGGTACGGCTTCGCGGGCAGCGGGTTCGCGCTCGTCGCGGGCCCGGCCCTGGTGGCCAATTTCGATCGGTGGCTCAGCCCCGGGCTCGGCATGTCCCACCCGCGCGGCACGCCCGCCGATCCGGTGTCGTACGGGCTCGTCGACGCGGGGCCGATCGGAGCAGAGGAGGTCACCGCGCTGGAGAACGCGGTCACCGTCTTCCGTACCTGGGACGCGGATCGCGGTGGCGGGCTGCAACGCAAGGCGGTGATCGGGCAGTTGAACGAGGTCGGCAATCTGCTGACCTATCCCAACCCGCTGCCGATCACCCGCCGACTGTGGAACGTGGCGGCCAACCTCGCCGCGCTGGCGGGCTGGATGTCGCACGACGTGGGCCTGGATCCGACCGCGCAGAACTACTTCGTGATCGCGGCGCACGCCGCCCGGGAGGCGGGCGACCTGCCGCGCGCGGCCGAGGCGCTCTCGCGCGCCGCCCGGCAGATGGTGCACCTGGAGCGTCCGGCCGACGCGCTCGCGCTGATCGAGTTGGCGCAGCGTACGGCGGGCGATCGGGCGGGGGCGACCACGCGCGCGATGTTCCACACCGTGGAGGCATGGGCGCAGGCCGCGCTCGGCCGGGCCGCGGACTGCCGGCGCACCCTGGGCCGGGCCGAGGCGGAGTTCGGCCGATCGCGCCCGGACGAGGATCCGGACTGGGTGGCCTTCTTCGACTCGGCCGACCTGCACGGCATGCAGGCGCTGGTGTACCGCACGCTCGCCGAGGTGGACCCCACGGCGGCCGGCCGAGCCCAGGAACACGCCGAGAAGGCCCTGGAGTTGCGGGCCCGCGGACATGAACGGTCCAAGACGTTCGATCTGATCTCGTTGGCCTCCGCGTGCCTGCTCGACGGCCAACCCGACCGCGGCGCACACCACGGGCGCCTCGCGGTCCGCGCCGCCGGCGAGGTCAGCTCCAAACGCACCTGGGACCGTCTGGAGGTACTGCGCAAACTCACCGACCGCTATCGCGACCTCCCCGAAGTCCAGGCTTTCCGCCAGGAATTCGCCGAAGGTTCCTGAACCATGACGGTGGCCGAGAGGCCCGATCAGGCCCATCCGCACGTGCGACCGCCGCAGCGGTCCCACCCGAGGCAGCGGGTGGGCGGGCAATTCCATCCCGAGCCGAGCGAAGCGTTACCGCACGCACACCGCCATCACGCACGCGTCGTCCTCGTACCTGGTGTGCCCGAGTCGGCTCAGCACCACGTCCACGCACGTCCTGGCGTCCGCGCCGAGCAACCGCGGCCCCAGGCCCAGGAGCGCGTGGACCGCCTCCTCCGTGCCGCGCCCGCGCCGCTCGACCAGGCCGTCGGTGAAGATCAACAGCACGTCCCCGGACAACAGTTCGACCCGAGCCTCGGCGAACACCGGTTCGTCCAGCGCGCCCAGCAGCACCCCGAACGGTGTCGCCAGCGCCCGACCCGCTCCGTCCCGGTACAGCAGCGGCGGCGGATGACCGCCCTGCGCCCAGGTCAACACCCGCTCCACCGGCTCGAATCGGGCACACACGGCGGTGGCCACCTTGTCCGCCGGCAGCGTGTGCACCACGATCCGGTTCAGCGCCGCCAACATCGCCCCGGGCCCCGCCCCGGTCATCGCCACCCCCTGCAACGCGCCGCGCAGCGTGGTCATCCCGGACGCCGCGGCGACCCCGTGCCCCGACATGTCGCCGACCGCCAGGAGCACGTCGCCGCCCGGCAACGCGAGCGCGTCATACCAGTCGCCGCCGACCTTCGAGTCCTGCTCGGCCGGGAAGTAGCGGGTGGCCACCTCGATGCCGGGCAGGCTGATCGGCCGGGTCCACCACGGCATCACCACGCGCTGGAGCTCGGCGGCGACCCGGTGCTCGGAGCGCACCAGCCGACGCTGGGCCAGCAGCTGCGCCCGGGTCTCGGTCAACGCCTCCTGAGTGCGCCGCAGTTCGGTGATGTCGCGGAGCAACGCCCAGACCGCGTGCGGGGTCCCGTCCGCGCCGAGCACCGGCTCGCCGACGAACTGCACGGACACCCGGGTGCCGTCCGCGCGCACGATCCGGAACTCGCCCTCGGCGCCGTTCGCGTGTTCGAGCAGTTCGCGCACCAGGTCTGCGACGAACGCCCGGTCCTCGGCCGCCGCATGCCCGGCCAACTCGGCCAGCGGCAGCGGGCCGAGCGCGGGGTCGCGGCCGAACAGCGCGTACATCTCGGCGGACCAGCGCACGTCGTCGCGATCGAGGTGCCACTCGGCACTGGCCACCGGACCCGAGCCCGGGGCCGGGGGCGCGGCGGTCCGGCGCTGCTCGGGCAGCAGCCCGTTCGGGTCCGGTTCGACGAAGAGCCCGTTCGGGTCCGGCTCGACGAACAGCCGGCGCAGATGCCGCCAGGGCAGCGCGGCGTTCTCCACGTCGCCGGGCGCGAACGACGCGGCGGGCCCGGCGTCCGGTGGCCGGACCGTGCTGCGCGCCGGCATGCTGGTCGCCGGGCCCGGATCGTCGGCCTGCCGATGCTCCGGGTCGTCGGTGTCCAGACTCAATCGGGCCAGGTATTCCGCCGCCTGGCCGAGGGTGCAGGCGAGCAGGTCGCACAACAACCCCCGCCGGTGCGCGTCCTCGACGGACGCCGCGTCCTCGCCCGAACCGGTGCAACGGGCCGCCCCCGCGCATCCGCCGACCGGGCCCGGACGCAGCCCGAATCCGCCGCGCAGGACCTCGAGTTCGGCCCGCATCCGGCCGATGTGCGCGAGCCATTGCGCCGGATCCACCACGAGGGGTCCGTCCACGGGGTGTTCGGGCCGTTCGCGCATCCGCTCGCGCTCCTCCGGACATGAGGTGGCAGGGGTGCAATGACTGTCGCACATCAAAGGCCCGGACGCGGATGAAACCACGGTAACCGTGATGCTTGTGGCGGATTGCCTATTTCCGGTGTCCGGAGATGGCGAAAGGGGCCCGATCGCGACCGCGATCGAGCCCCTCACCAGCCTTGACGACCAAAACCCGACGCGGGCTCGACTACCTTCGAGCAACACGCGGGCGATACGCCGATCAGCCGAGTTCGTTGCCCAGGATGGAGATGAACGAGACCATCTCGCCGGGATATCCGCCGAGGTTGTGGGTCAGTGCGAGCTTGCGGCCGTCCGCCGGGATCCGCCGGTCCGCCGGCGCCTCGTCACGCAGCTGGAGCCAGGCCTCGAACATCATCCGAAGCCCGGACGCGCCGACCGGGTGACCGAAGCTCTTGAGTCCGCCGTCCGGGTTGACCGGCAGCCGGCCGCCCAGGTCGAACGCGCCGGCCAGCACGTCCTTCCACGCGGTGCCACGATCGGCGAACCGCAGATCCTCCATCAGGACCAGCTCGGTCGGCGTGAAACAGTCGTGCACCTCGGCCATCGCCAATTCCTCGCGCGGGTTGCGCACCCCCGCCTGGCGGTAGGCGTCCTCGGCGCACGCGGCGATCTCGCGGAACGTGGTGTAGTCGTACTCCGGGTCGATCACCCCCGAGCCGTTGCCCGCCACCAGTGACAGTGCCTTGATGTACAGCGGCTTGTCCGTGTACAAGTGCGCGTCCTCGGCCCGCACCACGATTGCCGCCGCCGCGCCGTCCGCGACGCCCGCGCAGTCGAACACGCCCAACTGGCCCGCGAGTTTGGGCATCGCCGAGATCTTCTCCGGCGCGATCTCCTTGCGGAACTGGGCACGCGGGTTGCGCGCGCCGTTGTGGTGGTTCTTCGCCGCGATGTGCGACAGCACGTCGCGCATCTCCGCCTCGGACACCCCGTACTTGTCGCCGTACGCGGGCACCACCATCGAGAACATCGCCGCCGCGGTGAGCGTGCGAGCGGTGCCGTCACCCGGGATCGGGAACGCGTTCAGGCCCTGGAAGCCGCCGTCCTTGACCTTCTCCACGCCGACCGCCATGGCCACGTCGTACGCACCGGACGCGACCGCGTACGCGGCCTGGCGCAGCGCGTCGGATCCGGTTGCGCACATGTTCTCCACGCGGGTGACCGGCTTGCCCTGCAACTGCAGCGGCTTGGCCAGCGTCAACCCGGACATCCCGGACTGCGCGGTGCCCAGCCAGTAGGCGTCGACCTGCTCCTTGTCCACGCCGGCGTTCGCGAACGCCTCGGTCGTCGCCTCGATCAACAGGTCGTCGGTGCCCCGGTCCCAGTGTTCGACGAAGGGGGTGCAGCCCATCCCGATGATGGCGACGCGGTCCTTGATGCCGTGCGATCCCATGCCTATGCCTCCTCGGCGGCTCGGGCGGTCCGCACGGGGCGGGCCTTCCAGAAGTAGTTGTGGATGCCGTCGGCACTGCCCAGCCGGCGGAACGTCGGCTCGACCCGGTCGCCGATGGCCACCTCGGTCGCGTCCATGTCGGTCAACTCGATCGGCAGGCGCCCCCCGTTGTCGAAATCCACGACCGCGAACACCACGGGCGGGCTGGGCGAGTAGGCCATCCGGTCCACGGTGAACGTCTTGACCGTGCCGAGCACGTCGGCAGTGGGCACCGGCTCCATGTCGTCCACGTTGCCACCGGTCATCGACACGCGCTGCGGCGGCAGGTGCACCGCACCGCTCTCGCGATCGCGCGAGCCGACGAAACCGTACTTCCACTCCACCGAGCGCACGGCGGCCGAGGACGAGGTGCGCGCGGGCTCGGGCCGGCGCGGCGGCTCGACCGGGAGCAGCCCGCGCCACGCGAGGTACTTTCCGTACGGCAGTGGCGCGCCGCCGGCGATCTGCTCGGCGACCGTGCGGGTGGGCCGGTAGGCCGCGAGCGCGTCGGTGGTGCGGAAGAGGAACACCTCGGCGCCGTCGGAGAGCACGACGAGCGCGAGAACCCGGCCCGGCTCCGCGTTCTCCAGCGTCGCGCTCAGCAGCAGACCCGGGTGCGCGGCGCCGGTGTTGCCGACGGTGCCCGCGAGGTCGTCGCCCAGCACGCCCTCGCGCACCCCGAGCCTGCGACCCAGTCCGGCGACCGCGCGACCGTGCAGGCCGGCGATCACCGCGTGGTCGACCTGGTCGGCGGTCAACCCGGTGGCCTTGAGCGCGTCCGTCCACGCCTGCCGACCGGCGGCGAGGTAGTTGTTCTCGCCGAACTTCTCCTCCCACAACTTCGAGCGCACGTCGCCGGGGGTGCGCCAGCGGTCGACGAACTCGGCCGTGGCGGACGCGCCGCCGAGGTACTCGGCCAGCACCGGGCCATCGGCCGGACCGCCGACCAGCAGCGCGGCCGCGCCGTCGCCGCCGGCCGCCTCGTCGCCGCTGCCGGGCAGGCCGACCCGGATGTCCGCGCCGACCAGGAGCGAGGTGCCGGCGCCGTCCAGGGCGAGCCGGAGCAGGCCGGCCGCCGAGCGCACCGAGCCGGTGGCGTCCATCGCGGGCACCGAGCCGTCCAGGCGCAGCGCGGCGTGCATCGCGGTCGCGTTGGTGCGGTCCGCGTACGCGGGCGCCACCGTCGCGAACAGCAGCGTCCGCGGGCGGATCCCGGGTGTCGCGCGCAGCGTGTTGCGGGCCGCCTCGACGCCCAGGGTGGTGGTGTCCTCGTCGAAGGAGGCGACCGTGCGGGTGCCCTTGCCACCGCCGGTGCCGGCCACGGCGGCGATGGTCTTGCGGTCGAGGCGCCGGTAGGGGAGATAGGCCCCGTACCCGAGGATGCCGCGTCCCGTCGAAACTGCGGTTCCGTCAGTCGTCATTTCTCCGCTTCCGCCTCGTTCCACTTGGGGTTCGTCCCACTTGGGGTTCGTCGCGTTCTTGCGTTGCCGCCGGCCGCTCGGGCGTCCGTGCGGGGTGGTTCGGGGGCGCGTGGTCGGCTACGGGGTCTCCAACCCGATCGCGCCGTCGGCTGCGAGCCGGTCGATCTCCGCGCGGGACAGGCCCAGTTCGGCCCCGAGGACCTCGGCGGTGTGTTCGCCGACCCAGGGCACCCGGGTCTCCGGGCCCTCGGCGACCCGGGAAAGCTTGACCGGGTTGCCCGGCGACAGGACCGGCGCCGGATCGCCGTCGGTGCGCTCCATCTCGACGATCATGTTGCGGTTGCGCACGTGTTCGTCCTCGATCACGTCGCCGGGGTTGTAGACGGGGCCGGACGCGACGCCCACCCCGCTCAGCGCCGCGCACGCCTGCAACCGCGACTTGTCCGCCGCCCAGCCCTCGATGCCCGGGCGCAGGATGTCCTCGATGTGGTCGGACCACTCCTGCGGGCCGGCCAGGCGCGGGTCGCTCTTCCACTCCGGCCTGCCGACCAGGTCGGCGAGCGCCTCGAACATGTGCGGACGTGCGCACTGGATCAGGAAGTAGCCGTCGAAGGCCCGGAACGAGTGGTTGATCAGCGGCGCCAGACCGGGGTCCTTCAGGCCCATCGACCAGTAGCTGATGCCCGCGTCGTTGAGCGCGACCATGGCGTCGAACATGGAGATGTCCACATACTGCCCCACGCCGGTCGCATCCCGGTGGCGCAGCGCGGCGAGCACGCCGATCACCGCGAACAACGCCGAGCCCGAGTCGCCGAGCGCACCCAGCGGGGACACCACGGGCGCGGTGTCCGGGTCGCGCTTGAAGTCGTACAGACCGGCCATGCCCTCGGCGACCGGGGCGTACGCGGGCCAGGACGCGTACGGCGACTCGGTGGTGTTGCCGAAGCCGGACACCGACAGGTAGATCGCACGCGGGTTGACGGCGGCGATGTCCTCGAAGCCCAGGCCGAGCCGGCCGGCCGTACCGGGCTTGAAGTTCTCGCAGACGATGTCCGCCTTCTCGGCCAGGCGCAGCACGATCTCGCGGCCCTCGGGATGCTTGAGGTCGACCGTGACACTGCGCTTGCCGAGGTTGTTGCGCAGGAAGGTGACGCCGACGCGGCGGCCGAGCGGGTCGGTCATCATCGGCAGCGCGGCGCGCCCGGACTCGCCGACGCCGGGCGACTCGATCTTGATGACCTCAGCGCCCAGTCGGGCGAGCATCTGCGTGGCGTAGGGGAGCGCCTGCATCTGTTCGATGGCCAGGACCCGGATCCCGTCGAGCGGCTTTCCGAAGCGTTGCAGGTCGGCGCCTGCCACCTCTCCCACGCGCATGGTCACTCACTCCCTGTTGTGCGGTCGTACGTGTGCCGCGCGGTCGACCGGCCGGTCGAGCCTGCTGCAGCCGTGATGCCCGGGACCCGGCGAGGCGCCCGTCGGACGCCTCGTACGAGTGCCCAATAGTCGCGAGACAGGCACCTCGTCACCATAGCTGACGGACAGTCAGATGAGCATGGGTCGACTTCCGTGCCGCTCGTCACGCGGATCGACGCGCGGCGACGGACGCGGCAGGGGCGGGGCCCTCCGCAAAGCACCGGCTTGCCGCGGCAGCCCCGCGCCACGCCGTCC
>NZ_JBEXCV010000174.1:0-17067 GCF_040605455.1 Embleya sp. NPDC005575
TTGCGTATCGGGGGGGGCGCCGGGCCCAGGTAGGGGTGGGGGGGGGCCCCGGGCCGGATGCGCGTCCCGCTATGCGGTTGTCCGGTGCTGCCGTGGCCGAGTACCGGCGCCGGGCGCCGAGAACCGGTGAAGGTCCTCGATCACGGCAGCACCGCCTGCGGCGGTCTTCGGGGTGATCAGACCGGGCGGGTGGCGCCGGCGATCGGCATGGTGTTGATCGAGGCGATCTCGATCGGCTTGCGCGGGTTGGCGGCGTGCACCATCTTGCCGTCGCCGATGTAGATGCCGACGTGGCTGATGCCCGAGTAGAAGAACACCAGGTCGCCGGGCTGCAGGTTGGCGATCGACACGTGCGGGTCGGCGGCGAACTGGTCGTTGGTCACACGCGGCAGCGAGATGCCCGCGGACTTGTACGCGGCCTGGACCAGACCCGAGCAGTCGTACGCGTTCGGGCCGGTGGCGCCGTACACGTACGGCTTGCCGATCTGCGCCTTGGCGAAGGCCACGGCCTGGGCGGCCCTGCTGCTCGACGCGGCGGACGAGCCGCCGGTCGGCGCCTGGTTGCCCTTCGAGCCGCCGGTGGCGGGCTTGGCGGGGGCCTTGGCGGCGGGCTTGACCGACACCTCGGCCGACGGCTTGGTGGCGGTCTTGCCGGGGGTGACGCCGGTCTTCGGCTGCACCTTGATGCTCGGCTGGGCCGGGGCGGCGGCCTTGGACAGCGCGGGCGCCGAGCCGGTCAGCTTGAGGGTCTGCCCGATCTCGATCAGGTCCGGGCCGGACGGGAGCACGTCGCGGTTGAGTTCGTACAGGCTCTGCCAGCCGCCGGTGATCCGGTTGGTCTGGGCGAGCCCGAACAGCGTGTCACCGGCCTTGACCACGTAACCGGCCTTGTCGGCGGGTGCGGCGGTCTCCTGCGCGGCGGGCGCGGCCTGGACCGGGGCGGACTCGACCGCGGCGGTCGGGGCCGCCGACAGTACGGCGGAGGCGCCGGAGGGGACCTGCTCGGAGGTGGAGGGGGCGGACGCCTGGGCGGTGCCGGCAGTGGCGACCGGGATCACGACACCCATGCCGGCGATGCCCACCGCCGCGACGAAGCGGCGGACGTTGGCGGGTCGAGCGGCACGATGGCGAGCGTTTGCGGACAGCATGAAATGGGGTCCTCTCCTGTCGCCTACGAGGTGAGCTGTCGGATTCGGACTGGAGCAGCCCGGTCGCGGGACACGCGACTTCACCCCTAGCCGTCGCCGGAACGATCCCGGCCACGGCGATCCACCTGGTTCCCCCGCTCCCGTCGGATTCTTCGATGTAGACCTCCCGCTGCCGGCGACGGGATTCGGCGTACCGGCGGCGGGGTTCACCCGAAAGGTGAATCGGCGAGAAAGGTAGGCAATGCGGATGCCGGATCACAACCGAAACGCCGACTTTGCCTCCGGTGTAAAGGCGGAATAAAGGCGACATCTCGCCCGAGCCCGACCCGATGCACCGGTGGTGACGAGGGCGTATCTCGGAGAGTGGCGTGATCGTTCGGTCACGGAAAATAATCGAGATTCGTTGTGGATCATGGGAAATGAATTACTACGTGAAGTCGGTTATATAATTTATGTCCGTTATATCCATGCGATCTACATCACATTTCGGGCGGTTCGACCGGATGGACATGCCGGATATACCGGTGATCAAGCGATCCGCTCCACGCCGATGCCGCTCGGGCCGACGCGCGCCCCTCGCTGCGACGAGCCGGGCCGCGGAAGTCGGCGTCGGTCGGACGCCCCCGCCTGCGCAGCCCCCCGCCTGCGCAGCCCCTTGCCGTCACAGCTCGCGCAGCGCGGCCAAGAGCTTGTCCCGAGCCCAGTCCAGGAATGCGTGCTGGGTCTCACCGCCGATCTGGACGAGCGCGACCTCGGTGAACCCGGCCTCCGCGTACGCGCGCACCGCGTCGACGAACGCGCCCACGTCGTCGCCGCACGGAATCGACTCGGCCACGTCCTCCGGCCGGACGAACCGCGTCGCGTCCGCGAAGCCCGCAGTGCCGGGAAGCTCGGAGTTGACCTTCCAGCCACCCCCGAACCAGCGGAACTGTTCGTGGGCCCGCGCGATCGCGGCATCCCGGTCGGGGTCGTAGCTCACCGGCAACTGGCCCACCCGAGGCTTGCCCGCGCCGCCGTGCCGATCGAATTCGGCCAACAGCTCACCCCGGGGCTCGGTCGCGATGACCAGATCGGCTATTTGCCCGGCCAGTGCGCAGCCCTGCTCGCCGGAGACCGCGACGCCGATCGGGGGCGGTCGCTCCGGGAGATCCCACAACTTCGCGGACTCGACGTCGAAGTGGGTGCCGTGATGGTTGACGTATCCGCCCGCGAACAGCGCCCGGATGATCTGCACCGCCTCGCCGAGCATTTCCTGCCGCACGTCCGCCGCCGGCCACCCGCCGCCGATCACGTGCTCGTTCAGATTCTCGCCGGAGCCGAGTCCGAGCCGGAACCGCCCGTCCGACAACAACTGCATGGTGGCGGCCTTCTGCGCCACCACCGCCGGGTGATAACGCATCGTCGGACACGTCACGTACGTCATCAACGGGATTCGCGACGTGGCCTGTGCCGCCGCGCCCAGCACGCTCCACGCGTACGACGCGTGGCCCTGCGCGTCCAGCCATGGAAAGTAGTGGTCCGAGGACACCGAGAAGTCGAACCCGACCTGCTCCGCGTGCACCACGTGCTCGACCAGATCCTTGGGCCCGGCCTGCTCGGTCATCATCGTGTAGCCGATTTTCACCATGGGACGCGGGTGCCCGACCGGCTCGGCCGAAAACACACCCGCGATGCCCGCGCTGCTCCACGACCCGCATCGGGACCGAGGGGTTTCCACCGGATATGCGTGCGACGAGGCGGCACTGTGGTGCGCACAGGCGTAGCCGACGAGTACGCCGATCGGGAACACCGGGGGTGGGGCATGATCGCCGCAGTGCGCGAGAGCGTTGCGACGGGAACGGCGTGGGCGTCGACAAACCCGCAGGCGGGCCGGGATCTGACGGACTGGTCCGCGCCGACCGGTCCGGCTCGGCTGTACCTGGTCCTGGCGCTGGTCTGCCTGGGCTACTTCGTGGTCGCCTGGCTGCTCCGCTTCCGGCGCGCGTACCGGCTGCGCAGGCGCCCCGAGCCGCCCACCGCCGGGCGTCTCCTCGACGTCTGGGAGATCGCGCTGCTGGTGGGCGGTTCGACCCGGTTCGCCCGGGTCGCGCTCGTGGCGATGCATCGCCGTCGGCAGGCGGTTATCGGTGCGGATCGTCGCATCAGCCTGCTCGCGCCCAGCCGGACGACGAGATCGAGCGCACGGTCTTCGATGCGGTGGGCCCGGCGCGCACCGCCTTGGTCGGGCCGGTCGTGGACGCCGTCGCGCGGTCCGGACCGACCGCCGGATGGCGACCGGCGCGGGCTCGGCTGGAACAGGACGGCCTCCTGCTGACCGAGCAGGACGTCGACCCGCGCGGCACCGGCGGCCCGTGCGTCGTCCTGCTGCTCGGCATCGTCTTCAGCGTCGCCGAGGCGGTGGGCGGCTCCCCGAGCCACGCCGCGGTCGTCTTCTTCGCGCTGATCGCCCTCGTACCGCGACTGTTCGCCAAGTCCCTCGCCGCGCAGACCATGGCCGGCCGGGCCCGGATCGCGGAACTCCGGAGCATGCCGCCGACCGTGCGCTCGTCCCTGCTACCGCCCCTACCCACGCCGTCGTCGAGCTGACCGGGCGCGCCCGGGCGACCGGCAACGCCGGCGGGTCAGCCCGCGAACCCCTCCACCAGGGACCAGATCGCCAGTCCGAGCATGCACACGCCGCCGATCCGCTGCACGGTCCGGAGCGGGACCCGCTTGGCGACGAACCGTCCCGCGAGCAGGGCCAGCGCGGAGACCGACATCAGCGCCGCGGCCGAGCCGATCGCGGTGGACCAGGTGCCGTTGGTGGCCGCCAGGTTGGCGGTGGTGATCTGGGTGAGGTCACCCCATTCGCTGATGAACACGGCCATGAACGCGGTCGAGAAGACCGGCCCGAAACCGGTCACGGTCTTGCCCGCGCTGCCCTCGTCGTCGTCGCCGGCCCCGCCGCGCAGCAGCATGAAGGCGCCGAAGCCGAACAGCGCGGCGGAGACGAGCTTGACGATCCAGCCGGGAAGGAGGCCGAGCAGACCGCCCGCGCCGACGGCGATCGCGACGTGCACGACGAACGCGGTCGAGGTGCCGAACCAGACGTACAGCGGTCGCATGCGGGTGCCCATGGCAAGCGACGCGAACATCGTCTTGTCCGGGAGTTCGGCGAGGAAGATCAGCCCGAAGGCGGTCAGGATCGCCAGAGGGTCGAGGTGCATCCGGGTGGCTTTCTGCGAGAGCCGGGCCCGGGTCTTCACGAAGGCGCCGCTCGGCGACCGGAGGACCACTCGGCCCGGCACGACGGGTGCACCCGCGAAGAACGCGGATGCGTCGATACCTGGCCGAAGGTCTCGCCCGCCCGCACGAAGCACGGGCCCGGCCACCGGGAGTCCGTGGACTCCAGCATGTCGACGACCGGTTTGCGGGGCTACTCCCCTTCGCCGGCGCCGACCCTACCGCACCTCGCCATCCGGCCGGTCACGACACGGCCGATCCCAGGACCCGTTCCAGCGACCAGCGCAGTTGCTCCTCGTCCAGCGCTGCGCCCAGCGTGAGTACCTGCAACATCGTGCCGTCCAACACCGCGAGCGCCGCCGCAGCCGCCCGCGGTCCGACCCGGGCGGACAGGAAGTCGCCGACCCCCTCGACCCACGCCAGGGCGAACCCGCGCAGCTGCGGGCTGCGAGCCGCCGCCAGGTACAACTCGTACTCGACCAGCGCACGCGAGCGGTCCGCGAGGTATTCGGCGGTGAGCGCAGTGAGCACTCCCGGCAGGTCCTTCGCATCGCGGGCCCGCCGCACCCACTCGTCCAGCAGCGCCACCGTCTCCGCCGACGCGTGCGCGAGCGCCGCGGCGACCAGGTCGTCGAGCGACGCGAAGTAGTACGTGGTCGCCCCCAGCGGGACACCGGCTCGGGCCGCGACCAGGCGATGCGTGGTGTTGCCCACGCCCACCTCGGCGATCACCTCGCAGGCACCCCGCACGATCCGCAGCCGCCGGCCCTCGGGATCACGGGTCGCGGTCAATGCGCACCGCCCAGGTTCAGCACCACCACGCCCGCGATCACCAGCGCCATCCCGAACCCCTTGAGCAGCGTCACCGGCTCGTTCAGGAACATCGCCCCGACCAGCGCGATCGCCACGGTCCCCAGGCCGGACCAGATCGCGTACGCCGTGCCCACCTGCAACTGCCGCAACGACAGCGTCAGCAGGTAGAAGGCCGCCGCGTACCCGGCCAGACACGTCAGGGTCGGCCACAGCCGGGTGAAGCCCTCGGTGCTCTTGAGCAGACTGGTCGCGATCACCTCACACGAGATCGCCAGTCCCAGGAACAGCCAGGCCACGAGCCTCTCCCTCCGAGTAGTACAGACGTACAAGTACAAATGTACAAGTACAAATGTACAAGTCCCGTGACGGGGGATGTCGAGGGCGCCGGGTGTAGGCCCTCCGGCGCGGACGTTCGTTTCGCCCCGGCCCCGCCGCCGGATCGCCTCCGCCCCAGGTCGGGCCCCCGCAGCCGCCAACCCCGCCCCCTGAACCGGGCGAATCGGGCGGTAGGGTGCCTCGGTGTCCATCGAACGGCCGGATGATCCGCACTGGGGCGTGGAGGCCGCTCGACTCGCCGCGTGTGCCATTGGGTTGCCGCCGTCGGTCGGTGGAACCCGGTTGGTTGCGGTCGACGGGATCGGCGGGTCCGGCAAGTCCACGCTCGCCGATGCGCTCGCCGTGCGGCTGGGGGGTGCGCCGGTGGTGCGTCTGGACGACTTCGCCCGGCCCGGGGACTTCTTCGGCTGGCTGCCGCGACTGCGCGCTCAGTTGCTCGAACCGCTCGCCCGGGGTGAGGCGACCCGCTGCGACACCTACGACTGGGCCGGCTATCGGGTCAGCGGCTACAGCGAGGTGCCGGCCGCGCCGGTGTTGATCCTGGAGGGTGTCGGCGCGGCACGGCGCGAACTCGGTTCGGTGAGTGCGCTGCGGATCCGTGTCGACACCCCTGCCGAACTTGCCGCCGCTCGCACCCTGGATCGGGACGGCCCCGGGGTGGCCTGGTTCTGGCGGCTGTGGCGCGCCGCCGAGGCGGCACACCTGGCCGATGACCGCCCCTGGACCCGCCCGCACCTGCGCGTCGACGGGGCCGGTGGGGGACGTGGAGCCGGGGGCGGCGCCGATCGGCGTGTGGCCGCCGGCAGGGGCGGTCGGCGGTAGCCGCCTCGGGTCGGGGAGAGCTCAGACGCCGGCGGCGCCGTCGAGGCGTTCGCGCAGGAGGTCGGCGTGGCCGTTGTGGCGGGCGTACTCGGCAGGGGAAAGGTTCGAGTCTGCCGGGCGGCGCCGACAGCGGCCGACGGCATGCCGGACCCGGGCCGGTCGAGCGCGTCGGCGTCGGCTCGGACTGTGAACGGGACGATGCGCCGCAGTCGAGCCGGCCGGACCGCCGGACCGCCCCACTGCGGCGCGTCACCCGAGCCACCCGAGCCACCCGAGCTTCCCGGGGCTTGGACCCGGACCGCCCGGCGCCCGTCCCGCGCCGGCGCTCACACCCGACGCGGGACAGGCGAGTTGCCGCAATTCCCGCCTACTTGCGCCCGAGACGGCGCGGCGCGACGTCCATCGCGTTGGACCGGCGGTCCTCGGCGAGGTCGGCGATCTCCTCGGGGCCGGCATTGTTCGCCCGCGCGTACTCCTCGGCCATCGCCGTCGAACTCGACCCAGCCGCTCCAGTAGTTCTCGGTGCGACTGAGGCCCGAACCGTGTTCGAGCCCAGCGGTGTCCGCGGCCAGTGCGTGCGCCGTGTACCAGTCCATCATCCGGCCGGCGGGGATGCCGACGTGCGGGATGTAGCTGAGGATTTGCGCACTCGTCTGGTACTGGAACTTGCGGTTCCAGGTGGCCTCGGTGACCCCCGCCTCACGCGCCGCGACGATCGACTCGTCGCGTAGGCCGTCCATGGTCCCGAGCGCGTTGAACGCCTGCCGGGCGTCGACGTCCATGGCCGGCAGCGCACCCGGCGCCTTGACCACCGGATGATGGGCCAACACGTCGGCGGCATGGTTGACGGTGGCGCCGTGCATGACCGCGAAGGCCTCGGGGTCGGTGCCGGCGGCGGTGATCACCCGCATCAGGTCCTGATCATGGAACATCGCACCGTTCCGGCCGTCCTTGGCCACGAGTTGGTCGTACACGCCGTCGCCCATGTACGACGCGACCATGTTGCCCACGCTGTCGCGCATGATCGCCGGGAACTTGCCCTGCTTCCCGTCTTCCCCACCCAGCGCCGAGACGGTGTCGCGGATGATCTGCTTCATCGTCTCGTCGTGCACGGGGTGGTCGCCACCGGGCAGGCCGTAGCCCCCGGTGGGCAGCAGGCCGGTGGACGCGGCCTCCAACGCGCGTCCCAACTGGTCGTAGCCGGGCGGGTTGTAGCCCTTGGGAATCGGCCCGGCGCCGTCCCAGTCCATCAACCAGTGCCGGTCCTTGAGCATGTAGGCAACCTCGCCCGGGTGCTTGGCCGGATCGAAGAACTCCTTCGCGGCCTCCGGGTTGTTGCCGAACGCGGCCATCAGGCCGGTCATCGGGTCGAGCCCGGCGCCGTGCCCATCGGTGATGTCGAGCCGGAACCCGTTGTACATCGCGCCCGACGGGGTGTTCTTGAGCCACACCGCGGGATCGTCCCGCTCCATGGCACGCATGTCCTGGCCGATCTGGCGCAGGAAATCGGTGTCCTGATGCCCGGTGTCCAGCAGCGTACCCAGGAGTTGGTAACCGTAGGGCTGAAACGAATACAGCCCGATGTCGGTCTTCTCCCGGCCGGCCCGCTTGAGTTCGTCGATCCAATTCTGATCGACGTGCGGTCCGGGCCCCTTGCCGGTCCCGGCGGCCAACACCCGGCCCAGATCGGCCTGGATGGCCTTGAGATCCTCCTGCTGGTCCTTGGGCACGTCGCTGCCCGCACCCAGCTTGGCGATCATGCCCGCCAGCCACAGCGTGCCGCGCGGACCCTGTTGGTTCAGGAACGGCGTACCGAACGCCGGATCGTCGGCGTTGGCGGCGAGCAGATTGCGCAGTTCTCCGCGCTCGGCCGGGCTGAGCATCATCAGCCGGTTGGCCAGGTCGGTCGCCCGGCGGGCGTCCTGGGCCGGACCCGCGCCGACCGCCTTGCCGTTGAACTTCTTCGGGTCCTCGCCGCGGGTGTCCGCGTTCAACGCGAACGCGGCACGCTGGTCGGCGGCCGTGGCCTCGGTCAGCGCCTTGGCGATCCGGTCCGAGATGCCCTGCGCCGCCTCCTTGAGCGGTTTGGTCACCGCGTCGTAGTCGTCCGGCGGCAGGTTGCGTGCGTACGACGGCGCCGTCCAGTGCACGCCGCCGCTGTCGTCCACGGTCAGCTTCCGGTCGGCCGCTTCGGCGATCGCCTTGGTCAGGTGTTCCTTCGCGGTCTTGAGGTCGCTCGCGGCGTCGAGCAGCACGGTGCGCAGCGCCGCCGCCTCGGTGTGCGCGTCCTCGATCTGTCCCGACATGGTGCGCAGTTCGCCGATCCCGGTGTTCGCGTCGGAGCCCTTCCAGGCGCCGCCCGCCAGCGGGGAGACCACGTCCCGGTCCACGTCGCCGTGCTGGGTGTGCATGCGGTCGGGCAGCGTGGCCCACACCTCGGCGGCGGTGGTCAGCGTGCCCAGGTCGACATCGCGCAGGTGGATGAAGTCGACCACGGCTCAGCCTCCGAACGTCGTGCAGACGGTTTTCTCGGTGCTGCGCCAGTTGCTCGCCGTGGTGTTCAGATTGCCTGCCCGGCCCGCGAGGGTGTCGGCCACCGCGATGGTGCGGTCGTGCCAGGCCGTGTGCGCGCCGTCCAGCGCCTTGGCCAGATCGAAGCCGGCCAGTGCCTTGGACGCCGGCTCCAGCGCGGTGACGCCCTTGAGGCCGGTACTGCGGAAGTCGCCCGCGATCTCCCGCAGTCGGCCGGCTGCGGAGTCGAGCGTGCCGGGCTCGACGTGCACGTCCGGCGCCTGCGGCGCGCAACCCGGGCGCGGGTTGGGCGTGTTCGTCGCGGCGTAGGGACTCTTGGCCAACCGGGGCATCCCCGGATTGATTATCGAGTCGAAGTCGGTCGTCATGGTGTAACCCCCGAGTCACCAGTGCGATACGTGTCATACACCTGTGGTACCCGGCCATCCAAGACCACCGGGCCCGGCTTGATCAACCAGTGCGTGGACATCCGGGTGGAAGATGCCGGATCGGGATCTCGACGACGGGCGCTCGACGGGCGTGCCGGTCCCCGTGGCCAGTGCCGCCCGAGTGGGTGACATACCTCTGCCCGCGCGGGCTCGGGTGGATGTACCGGCGATCCAGGGGCGAGCGGGAGACGCTGTCGGGGTACCCGTCGACGCAGACCCCGGGAGCCTCGGATGACCGACAACGGACCACCACCGGCCCGCTACGACGACCTGCGAGCACTGTTCGTCAATTGCACGCTCAAGCGCTCACCCGAGGTCAGCAACACCCAGGGGCTCGTGGACCTCAGCCGCGGCATCATGACCCGACACGGGGTCACGGTGGACGAATTCCGCGCGGTCGACCACGAAATCGCCACCGGCGTGTGGCCGGACATGAGCGACCGGGGTTGGCCCGGCGACGAGTGGCCGGCGCTGTACGAGCGGGTGTCGGCCGCAGACATCCTGGTCCTGGCCGGGCCGATCTGGTTGGGCGACAACAGCTCGGTGCTCAAGCGCGTGGTGGAGCGGCTGTACGGGTGCTCGGGCCTGCTCAACGACGCGGGGCAGTACGCGTACTACGGGCGGGTCGGCGGTTGCCTGATCACCGGCAACGAGGACGGCGTCAAGCACTGCGCGATGAACGTGCTGTACAGCCTCCAACACCTGGGCTACGTCATCCCGCCGCAGGCGGACGCCGGCTGGATCGGCGAGGTCGGGCCGGGGGCGTCCTATCTGGACCCGGGTTCGGGCGGTCCGGAGAACGACTTCACCAATCGCAACACGACGTTCATGACCTGGAACCTGATGCACCTGGCCCGCATGCTCAAGAACGCGGGCGGGGTCCCGGCCTACGGCAACCAGCGCGCGGGCTGGGAGGCGGGGTGTCGATACGACTTCGAGAACCCGGACTATCGCTGAACCCGACGCCGTAGGGCTGCCGGCGCTATGACGTCGGCAGTGCCGGCAGCGCGGCGATCGCCTCGGCGGTCCAGGTGCCGGCCGCGCCCGGGCAGCCGGCCAAGTAGCGCGCGGCGCGGCGGGCGGACCAGCCGTGCGCCTCGGCGAGGCCGGCCCTCAGATGCTGCAGGTAGGCGGCGGCCGGGGCGTTCCACGGCGCGTCGGCGCTGCGCCACGGGGCGGTCAGGGCGAGGATCGCATGCCCGTCGGCGGCGCCCACCCGAACGACCGTCTCGTAGCGACCCGGCCCCAGCGTGGCCCGTCCGGTGGTCGCGAGCGTGCTCAGGTCCGGGTCGACTCCGGGCGCGCGGTACATCTCCTGAGCGGCCAGGTCGCCGAACTGCGATCTGGTGAGCAGATAGGCCCGGGCGGGGGTGCGGCCCGGATCCAGCGGGTCGTACAGGGCGAGTCCGCCGGTCCAGTTCTTCGATTCGAAGGCGAAGTACATCCGGCCCGGCAGCACCACCGGGCGCGTGGCGCGCGGTGCGGAGGGGTCCCGGCAGCCGGGATAGGTGCGCACACCGCCGGGCGGTCGGCCGCCGCGCAGGTAACAGTCCAGGCGCGCGGCGTGCATGTTGGACCCGTACGCGGCATACCAGACCAGGTCGCGACCCACCCGCCGCAGCCTAGTGCCGGGTGTGGCACCGGTGGCGATTGCCTCGCGGGAGGGCTCGCTCCGCGCGTGCCGTCGTGCGCCGAACGAGCGGCGCGGGCGGGGCCGGGCGGGGCCGAGGGCGTGAATGCGCGGATGGGTGGCGCGGTTCGGGGCAACTGTGAGTACGCGCCGAGTCCGGCCGGTCGCCGGGTCGACCGAGTTCGGCCGGGACCGGAATCGAAGTCCCGTGCGTGTCGGGCCGCGGCCGATGGTGCCGTCGCCGCCGCGCAGGCACCGCGAAGGAGCCCAGGATGCCCGATCCGTTGCCGCCGCCCACCGTCGACCAAGCCGTCGCGGACGTCCTCGATGCCCACCACGTTCCGCTGGAGGCGACCATCCGGGTGGACCCCTACCCCGACATGGCGGTGGGGGACCTGCTGACCCTTTCCTGGCACGGCCCGGACACCGCGGCCTTCACCGTCTGCGTGCCGATCACGAGCCACGCGCTCGGCCGACCGATCCTGTTCAAGGTGCCCGCCGCCGAGATCCTCCCGCACGCGGGCGGCGAGGTGACGCTGAGCTACCGACTGGAGCGTCCCGGCGCGGAGGTCGCCGGCGACTCTGCCGCACTGGTGCTCAGGATCGAGCTGGACGAGGCGGCGACCCCCACCGACGCCCGGTAGCGGCACGACGCCGGTCCTCCACGAGTGCAATTGGTCTCACGAGCAACCCGACAACCGAGCGATCGAACAACCGAGCAACCGAGCAGCCGAGCGACCGCGCTCTACCGCGCCGCCGGCCCGTCCAGGTGCCGCACGTCCCACACCTGTACGTCGGCCACCTGCCGACCCGGCCCCAGCAGGGCGGTCAGTGTCGCCGCGAGTTCGGCCCCATGGCGGTGCTCGGGCAGCACCACCACGTCGGCCCGCCAGCGGGCCAGGTCCGCGCGGGCCTCGCGGCGCTGCTCCTCGGTGATCTCCGGGACCGTGCCCTTGGAGGCGACCCGGCCCAGCAGTGCCGAGGTCGGGCTGTAGTCCGCTCCGTAGACGCCGATCCGATCGGGACCCCACGGACCGACGAAGTAACCCTCCGCGAGCGGGAAGCCCAGATCGGCCACGCTCTGCCAGTGCAGCGCGGCGGCGTCGCCGACGCTGGGCAGCGGCACCACCACGACGGACCCGTCGTCCACGTACGGACGCCACCCACCGTCCGCGAAGAACTCGGGCACCGGCCGCCGGTCCTGGACGTCCAGCGGCGTGGGCGCGATCGGCAGCAGCACCAGGGTCAGCACCTCCACCCAGATCAGCCGGACCAGGACCACGCGCCCCTTGGCGACGGACCGGGCCGAGTCGAGGACCCGGTCGGTGGCCAGCGCCAGCAGTACCGCGACGGCCGGGACGCAGACCAGCGCGAAGCGCGATTCCAGGATCGACTCGAACAGGGGCAGCTCGTTCAGCAACCGCCACGGACCCGGCAGGCCGGTGTCGTCGTGGTCGACCACGACGTTCAGGCCCAGCGACAGCAGCGCCGCCACCGCCGCGGTGATCGCCGCGGCGCGGGCGACCGCCAGTCGGCGCAACCAGGCCACCAGGAGGAGGGTGAGGATCACCAGCGGCCAGCCGAAGAACGCGTTCTCCTCGGTGGTCCCCTCGGACAGTGCCGCCGCGCCGGCCCGATTGCCGCCGAGCGAGTCGCTCGCGTACGCGGTGAACGCGGCCAGATCGTTGCCCGACTCGTGGTCGAGTGTGGAGTAGTGCTGCGGTCCGAAGAACTGCACCCACAGCGGGTAGGCGACCAGCGTCAGCGACACCGCGGCGCCGATCAGCAGCCCGGTTCCCAACGGCCGGGCCGCCGCCCGCGCCGCGTCCGGCGAGTTGAGCGCGTATACGGTGCCGAACACCACCAGGCCGACCGCGGCGAACAGCAGCGGCTCCTCGCCGATGAAGATCTGGAAGGCGATCAGCAGCCCGAGTACGACCCCGTTGCGGATCGGCCGCTCGTTCTGCCAGAGCCGGATCAGCATCTCGATGATCGGCGGGATCACGAACAGCACGACGAAATTCGGATGCGCGTTGGCGTGCGAGACGATCGGCGGCGCGAACCCGCACAGCGCGCCGCCCATGGCCGCGGCCGGGGTGCCGCGCACCAGTCGGCGGGCCAGCAACCGGTACCACGCGAAGGCGCTCCCGGCCAGGCCGCCGGTGAGCACCAGGGCCCACGTGGTGGTGGGGCCGAAGAGCAGGGTGACCGGGGTCAGCGGAATGCCGAGGCCGAGCATGGCCGTATTGGCCATCATGTTCACGCCCAGCGGATGGTTCTGCAGGTCCGAGACCAGCGGGTCGCGGAAG
This sequence comes from Embleya sp. NPDC005575, assembly GCF_040605455.1. Lineage (NCBI taxonomy): Bacteria > Bacillati > Actinomycetota > Actinomycetes > Kitasatosporales > Streptomycetaceae > Embleya > Embleya sp. NPDC005575. The sequence goes on from NZ_JBEXCV010000174.1 coordinate 13,241, forward strand.
TTGCGGACCGCGTCGGCGGTGGCGTCGAAGAACCACTCCCACATGTTCTGATCCTGGCCGCCGTTGACCAGGTAGGCGCGGTCGAGGTCGGCCCACAGGTCCTTGTACAACCACCACGCCAGGCCCAGGAACAGGGCGCCGATCCACCAGTCCGCCGCGCGCCCGCCGCGCAGCCGGATGGAGATCCGACGCACGAGCAGTTGGGGATGGGTGCGTTGCCGGGTTTCGGCGACGGGCATGCGTGTCGGGTCCTTCCGGGGGCTGCTGCCCGCCACGGGCACGCGGTCCGGGCGAGGCGCCCGTACCGGGCGAACGCGCTGCGGCACCCGGTCGGGGAGCGGCGACGAGGCGCATCTCGACCGATGGGGGCGATCCCCGCGGCGCGTACCGGGACCGAAGCACCCGGCTGGGCGCGCTACGGCGGTTGATCGCCGGCCATGCTACGAGAGCCGGCCGGTCGGCCGGACGGCGGGGTTGTCCTGCCCGGGCGGCGCGGGATGCCGTCGCGGGGCGCCGGGCGCCGGGCGCGGGGTACGGGACGTGGGGCGCGGCGAAATTCGCCGGCTCGTTCGGGCGCGGTCGGTGAGGATGGCCCGGTGTCGATCTTCCTGGAGACCTCCCGGCTGGAACTGCGGCCGGTCACCGCGCGCGATCTGCCGCACCTGATCGAGCTCGGCCGCGATCCGGAGGTGATGCGCCACATCACCGGCGGCCGACCGACCCCGCCCGAGACCGTCCGCGATCGGGTCCTGCCCATGCTCACGCGTGAGTACCCGGCCTGGGGCAACCGCGGCTTCTGGGCCGCGCGGGAGCGAACCGGCGGCCGTTTCGTCGGCTGGTTCGAACTGCGGCCGGTCGCCGAGGACAGCGCGGACGTGGTCGAGCTGGGCTATCGGCTGCGGCGCGCCCTGTGGGGCCTCGGCTACGCCACCGAGGGCTCGCGGGCACTGCTGGACAAGGGCTTCACCGAACTCGGCGTGCGGAAGGTGACCGCCCACACGATGACGGTGAACACGCGTTCCCGACGGGTGCTGGAAAAGGCGGGCCTGACCCTGCTGCGCACCTATTTCGGCGACTGGCCCGAGGCGATCGAGGGCTCCGAATCGGGCGAGGTCGAGTACACCCTCACCCGAGCCGACTGGATCCGAGCCGCGACCGGGCCCACCGCCGAATGAGCTCCCACATCCCGGCTGCCGGGCCGGCCCACCCACCCGCTCTGCCCGTCGCCGCGGGCCGCATGGGAAGCTGCGCCGTGTGACTGTTCCTGGCGGTGTGCCGCTCTTTGTCGGACGCGAGCCCGAGTTGGGGCGACTCGTCGAAGCGCTTCGCGAGGCCGATCGAGGCGAGCCCCGGGTCGTGTTGACGACCGGGGAGGCCGGGGTCGGCAAGACCCGGTTGCTCGAGGAGTTCCTGGCCCAGGCGGTCGGGCGCGCCGAGCAGACCTCGGTCGTGGTCGGCGCGTGTCTCGAACTGGGTGCCGAGGGGTTGCCCTTCGCGCCGTTCTCGGCGATCCTGCGCACTCTCGCCGACGCGCTCGGTGACGACTTCGATGCCGCGGTCGGCGACCGGCGCCGCGAACTGGCCTGGATCTCGCCGACCCTGGCCGCCGAACCCGGCCACGGCCCGGCGCCCGAGCGGGCCCGCCTGTACGAGTCGGCGCTGCGCCTGCTGGAGCGGATCGGCGAGGACCGCACGCTGATCGTCGCCTTCGAGGACCTGCACTGGGCCGACTCGGCCACCCGCGAACTGCTCGCGTTCCTGGTTCGCTCGCTGCGCCGGGGCCGGATCCTGCTGGTCGGCACGCTGCGTGCGGATGCGATGGACCGCAGCCACCCGATGCGCCGACTGGTCGCCGAACTGGAGCGGATCCGCACGGTGACCCGACTCGAACTCGGCCGACTCACCATGCCCCAGGTCGAGGAACACCTGACCGGCCTGCTCGGCGGCATCCCCTCGCGCGCCCTCACCCAGCAGGTGTTCGAGCGCTCCGAGGGCAACGCGTTCTTTGTCGAGGAACTCGCCGCCGGGGTCCGCGACGGCCGGCTCGTCGGCCTCTCCGACACGCTGCGCGACCTGCTGCTGATCCGGATCGAGCAGCTGCCCGAGCAGGCCCGCCGGGTGGTGCGGCTGGCCGCCGTGGGCGGCATCGGGGTCGAGCACCGGCTGCTCGCCGAGGTGGCCGGCCTCGATCCGGACACGCTGGAGACGGCGCTGCGCGCGGCGGTCTCCGGACACGTCCTGGTGGCGGAGGCGGACGGCGAGGGGTACTCCTTCCGGCACGCGCTGGTGCGCGAGGCGGCCCTGGGCGACCTGCTTCCGGGCGAACGCACCCGGATGTACGCGGCGTTCGCCGGGGCCCTGGACACCCTGGTCGAGCGCGGTGAACTGCCGGCGCACCGCGACCACGCGGACCGCCGGGCCCACTACTGGATCGCCGCCGCCCGCCCGGCCCTGGCGCTGCCCGCGAGCGTGACCGCGGCGGCGGCCGCCGCCGACCGATACGCCTTCGGCGAGGCATGGGCGCTGTACGAGAGCGCGATCACCATGTGGGACCAGGTCCCCGATCCGGAGCGGCTGACCGGCACGACGCTGGCTCAGGTGCTGGACGGCGCCATCGTCGCGGCCCGTTACGACAACTCCGGCGACCGCGAACTGGCTTTGCTGCGCCAGGCGTTGGACCTGGTCGAGGAGGAGCGCGAGCCGGCCCGAGCGGCGGCGCTGTGGACCCAGCGGGCGAAGACGCTGAGCCGGTTGGGCCGTGGTGCCGGCATGGTCGAACTGGAGCACGCCGAACGGCTGTTGCAGGACCGGCCGGAATCGATCGAGTACGCGAGCGTGATGATCCGGATCGCCCGCGCGCACTTTTTGGAGGGGGCCGCCGTAGAGGCGATACGGATCGCCCGGCAGGTCCTGGAGATCACCCGCCGCCTGGACGACCAGGACATGCTCGCCGGCACCCTCCAGACGTTGTCCTGGTTCCTCACCGGGAGCGGCGAACCCGACGAGTCGCAGGCCCTCGCGCACGGGCTCGAGGCGGTCCGGGTCGCCGGGGCGGCGCAGGAGAGCAAGCCGGACACGCTCGTCTACGTGCTCGGCAACTGGGCCTCGGTTTTGGAAGGGGTCGGCCGACACGACGAGTCGGTGGAGGCGGCCCGCCGGGCGCTGGACCTGTCCCGGGACCGCGGCGTGATCCGCAACGCGGGGGCATTCGTCCTGGGCAACCTCGCGGAGAGCCTGTTCTCGCTCGGCCGCTGGGACGAGGTGGCCAAGGCGGTGGACGAGATCCGTGAGTACGACGCCGACGGATGCGCCACCGGACACGCCGAACGTGTGCTGGCCATGGTCCACCTGGTCCGCGGCAACGTGTCCGAGGCAGCCGGCCACCTGACGCATGCGCAGGAAAGCTCACGCGGCATGTACCAGGAGGCGCAACACCGAATTCCGCAGTCCGGCGCCGAGATCGCGCTTGCCCGGGTGCTGGGCCGACGGGCCGAGGTGGGCGAGATGCTGGACGCGGAACTGCGAGCCGGTTTCGGGGTCGGCAACCAGCGGTTCGCCTTCCCGCTGCTGATCGAGGCGGCGCGCGCGTACGCCGAGGGCGAGCTCACCGAGGCGACCCGGGCCGAGTCGGGTCGGATCCGGGCGGCGGGTGCCGCGCTGGCCGTGCACTGCGAGCTGGACCGCACACAGGCCCTGACGCTGGTCGCGCACCTGGACCGGGCCGAGGGCGGCGACACAGTCGCGCAGTGGCAGGACGTGGTCGCGGCCTGGGAGGCGACCACCCAGCCGTATCTCCAGGATGGCGAATGCCACAAGCGGCCCGGTGA
>NZ_JBEXCV010000175.1:0-16985 GCF_040605455.1 Embleya sp. NPDC005575
CCGTCGTGTACTCCTCCGGCGGCGCCCCGTAGATGTACAGGCTCGTCTCGTCCGGCAACGACAGCGGTCCATAGTTCGGGTCACCCGAGCCGCCCCCGGTGCCCCGGCAGCCGGCCGCCGAGGGAGCCGTCGCACCGGCATGACCGGCAACGACCGATGGGCTGTGGGCGCTCGACGGGGCGTGCCGACGAGCGGTACGCGGATGATCGACGTCCCGACCCGGCAGGCCGCTTCGACCGGCTTCGCGCGCCCTTCGCTTCCGACGGGTGTGGACGGCGGGTGACGGCCACACGAGGCGGCTCTCGGCGGCCGGACGGCGGCGGGCCTGCCGCGACCGGGGCCGGCGGCGCGGGTTCCGGGGCTGATGCCGACGGCGGCCCCGCCAGGAACGGAGCCGGCGGCGTGCCCCCCGAGCCCGGGGCAGGCGCCACGCCCCCCGAGGCCGACGCCGCGCCAGGCGCGCCTCCCGAGACCACCCCCGACGCCGCGCCTGCCCTTGCCGGAGCCGACGCCGCCCCCGCCACCCCGGCCGGAACCACCCGGGCCCGTGGTGTCGTGCGGGGCATCGCCGGGGCCGCCGCGTTGATGGCCGTGGTCACCGTGTTCGCCCGGCTGGCCGGGTTCGGGCGGCAGCTGGTGTTCTCCGGGACGGTGGGCGACACCGTCCTGGGCACTGCGTACAGCACCGTCAACTCGGTGCCCAACATCGTCTTCGAGATCGTCGCCGGCGGGGCGCTGGCGAGCGTGGTGGTGCCGGTGCTGGCCGGCCCGGTGGCCAAGGGCGCACGTCACGATGCCGGGCGGATCGCGTCCGCGCTGCTGACCTGGGTCGTCCTGGTGCTGACCCCGATCGTGCTGCTCGGCGCGCTGCTGGCGCGGCCGATCGCCGAACTGCTGTTGGCCGGCAAGGCGGACGGACCCGGCGTCGCGGACGTCGCGTCCCGGATGTTGCTCGTGTTCGTGCCGCAGGTGCTGCTGTACGGCATCGCCGTGGTCGCCGGCGGCATCCTCCAGGCTCATCACCGCTTCCTGGCCGGGACGCTCGCGCCGCTCGTGTCCAGCCTGGTCGTGGCCGGCAGCTATCTGCTCTTCGCGAACCGGTACGACGTCGACCTGGACAACCCGGCCGCCCTGCCGCGCGGCGCCGAACTGACCCTGTCGCTGGGCACCACCGCCGGCGTCCTGGCCCTCGCGCTGGTCACCGTCGTGCCGCTGCGCTCGACCGGCCTGCGGCTGCGCCCCACCCTGCGCTTTCCGGACGGCGTGGCCCACCGGGTACGCACCCTCGCGCTGGCCGGCGTCGCGACGCTGATCGCCCAGCAGGCCGCGACGATCGCGGTGATCCTGCTGGCCAACGGGCGGGGTACACACGGGTCCCTGGTCGTCTACCAGACCGCGTGGATGGTCTACCTGCTTCCGTACGCGGTGCTCGCGGTGCCGATTGCCACCGCCGCCTTCCCGCGCCTGAGCGCGCACGCGCACGACGGGGACCGGGACGCGTTCGCGGACGCGGTCGCCGCGACCACTCGCACCGTGCTCCTGGTCGGCGCCGCCGGCACCGCGCTGCTGCTGGCCGCCGCCGCGCCGCTGGGTCGGTTCTTCGCGCTGTTCATGGCCGGCTCCACCGAGCCCGAACAAATGGCGTGGGCGCTGGCCGCCTTCGCGCCCGGGTTGATGGGGTACGCGCTGATCGCGCACCTGGGCCGCGCGCTGAACGCCTCCGGCCACGGTCGCGCCGCCGCCGGCTGCGTGGTGGCCGGCTGGTGCGTGGTCGTGGTCGCCGACGTCACGCTCGCCTTCGCGCTGCCCGCACGCTGGACGGTGGCCGCGCTGGGCCTGGGCAACTCGATCGGGATGACCGTGGCAGGCCTGCTGTTGGCCTATGCCGTGGTGCGAACGGCCGGCCCGCGGGCGTTGGCCGGCGCGGCGATGGTCAGGCCGGCGGCGTGTGCGGTGGCGGCCGCGTTCGCCGCCGGCGCGGCCGGGTTCGGGGCGTCGCGGGCATTCGGGACGGGCGGCATCGTCTTCACGTTGATCATCGCGGCGGTTGCCGCCATCGTGGGCACCCTGGTGTTCGCGGGAGTCGTATCCGTGACCGTCGGCGAGGCCGTCAGGGCCACGCTGCGCGGGCGGCGGGCGGCCGAATCGGAAGGGGAGCAGCGGCGTGGACACGACGACTGAGGCGCGGGAGCGCACCGAGCCGGCCCGGCTGCGGGCCGTCCTTGTCCTGGCTACGTCGACCGGCGGGATCGGCGCGCACGTGCGTTCGCTGGCGGCCGGACTGGTCGGGCGCGGGGTCGCGGTGACCGTGTGCGGCCCGGCCTCGACCGAGGAGCACTTCGACTTCGCGGGCACCGGCGCACGATTTCGGGTGGTCGAGATCGGTTCGGCGCCGCGGCCCACCGATCGGGCGGCCCTGCGCGAGCTGCGCGCGGCCTGCGCACCCGCGCACGTGGTGCACGCGCACGGATTGCGCGCCGGGTTGGCTGCGGGTAACGCGCTCGGTCGGCATCGGGTACGCCGCAGGCCGCTGGTGCTCACCCTGCACAACGCGGTCCTGGTCGGCGGCGCGAAGGGTGCGCTGACCCGGGTGCTGGAGGGCCGCGCGGTGCGGGCCGCCGACGTCGTCCTGGGCGCCTCGACCGACCTGGTCGACCGGGCCAGGCAGCTCGGCGCGCGGGATGCCCGGCTCGGACCGGTATCGGCCCCGCCGCTGCCGCCGGCCGAGCGGGACCGAGCCGCGGTGCGGGCCGAATTCGCCGCCGGGGACCGGCCGCTGCTGGTCGCCGTGGGCAGGTTGGCCCCGCAGAAGGACTACCCGGTGCTCCTGGACGCCGCGCGACAGTGGTCGGACGAACAACCGGTGCCCCTGCTCGTGATCGCCGGAGACGGGCCGCTGCGCGAATCGCTCCAGGACCGGATCGACGCCGACACGTTGCCGGTTCGCCTGCTCGGCCATCGTGCGGACGTGGCCGACCTGCTCGGCGCCGCCGATCTCGCGGTCCTACCCAGCCGCTGGGAGGCCCGGGCGCTGGTCGCCCAGGAGGCACTGCGCACCGGCGTGGCACTGGTCGCCACGCAGGTCGGCGGCATCCCGGAACTGGTCGGCGACGCGGCGGTACTGGTTCCGCCCGGTCGGCCGGACGACCTCGCCGCCGCGGTTCGCGACCTGCTCGCCGACCCGACCCGGCGCGCCGAACTCGTCGAGGCGGGCCGAGCCCAGGCCGCGACCTGGCCCGACGAGCGCGAGACCATCGCCCAGGTCCTGAGCATCTACGAGGAGCTCGGCCCGGTGTGACGCCGCGCCCGTCGTCGAAGCGGTGCGCCGCAGCGGGTCGACGGCGACGATGGGACGGGCGACGAGCCGACCGGCTCGTCGCTCGTTGCCGCAGTCGTGGAACGTCCGCGGGCCATGGCGTCGGGAGGTATCACCCGGGATCGGTGCGCACACCTGCACAGGGCGCCCACCGAACCCTCCCGGGCCACTCGTCCCGCCACCGCGATGTCCCGTCGCCGCGACGCCGCCCGCCGCCGCGTGCCGTCGCCGCGATCAGTCCTGCTCGCCCGTCTCGGTGCGCATCGTCGCGGTCAGCCGCAGTGCCGTGTCGATCAGCGGCACGTGGCTGAACGCCTGCGGGAAGTTGCCCACCTGGCGCTGGAGCCGCGGATCCCACTCCTCGGCGAGCAGGCCCAGGTCGTTGCGCAGCGCGAGCAGGCGTTCGAACAGCTCGCGTGCCTCATCCACCCGACCGATCATCGCCAGGTCGTCGGCCAGCCAGAACGAGCAGGCCAGGAAAGCCCCTTCGTCACCCGGCAGGCCGTCCAGGCCGACGCTGGTGCCGTTGGTGGGGTAACGGCGGACGAAGCCGTCCTCGGTCAGCTCGTTCTGGATCGCCTCGATCGTGCCGATCACCCGCTTGTCCTCCGGCGGCAGGAAGCCCACCTGCGGGATCAGCAGCAGCGACGCGTCCAACTCGGTCGAGCCGTAGTACTGGGTGAAGGTGTTGCGGTCCACGTCGTACCCGTACGCGCACACCTCGCGGTGGATCTCGTCGCGCACCCCCCTGAGGTGTTCGAGCATCTTCTCGGTGTCCGAGTCCATCGGCTCGTCCACCAGCATCTTGATGGTGCGGTCCACCGCGACCCAGGCCATCACCTTGGAGTGCACGAAGTGCCGGCGCGGCCCGCGCACCTCCCAGATGCCCTCGTCCGGGTCGCGCCAGTGCTGCTCCATGTAGTCCATCAGCTTGAGCTGGAGCGCGTGCGCGTGGTCGTTGCCCTCCATGCCGGAGACCCGGCCCAGGTGCAGCGCGTCGACCACCTCGCCGTAGACGTCGAGCTGGAACTGCTCGGCGGCGGCGTTGCCGATCCGGACCGGGTGCGAGCCCTCGTAGCCCGGCAGCCAGGTCGCCTCGTACTCGGTCAGCCGGCGCTCGCCGCCCACGCCGTACATGATCTGGAGGTTCTCCGGGTCGCCCGCGACCGCCCGCAGCAGCCACTCGCGCCACGCCTTGGCCTCGTCCACGAAACCGGTCTTGAGCAGCGCGCCCAGCGTCATCGCCGCGTCCCGCAGCCAGGTGTAGCGGTAGTCCCAGTTGCGCACCCCGCCCACGTCCTCGGGCAGCGACGTGGTCGGCGCCGCGACGATCCCGCCGGTCGGCGCGTAGGTGAGCGCCTTGAGCGTGATCAGCGAGCGCACCACCGGCTCGCGCCACGGGCCCCGGTAGGTGCAGCGGGTCATCCAGTCGGCCCAGAACGCCTCGGTGTCCGCGAGTGCGGCGAGCGCGTCGGTGGGCAGCGGGCCCTCGACGTGCGAGGGGTGCCACGTGAGGGTGAAGGTGACCCGGTCGCCCTCGCCGAGGGTGACGTCCGAATAGGTGGTCAGGCCGCGCCCGTAGGTCTCGGTGTCACTGGCGAACCACACCGCGTCCGGACCGGCCACCGCGACGGTGCGCCCGTCCTCCTCGCGGCGCACCCACGGCACGACCTTGCCGTAGTGGAACCGCATGCGCAGCTCCGAGCGGACCGGTACCCGACCCGACACGCCCTCCACGATCCGCACCACGACCGGTGCGCCGACCAGGGCGTCCGCCGGAGGCATGAAATCGATCACCCGAATGGTCCCCCGGGGGGTCTCCCATTCCGATTCGAGGATCAGCGAGTCGCCACGATACCGGCGACGGGTCGCGGGGCCGCCGGAAAGCGGCGCGACCTGCCACGAACCGTGTTCCTCGCTGCCGAGCAGGCCCGCGAACACGGCGGGGGAATCGAAGCGGGGGAGGCAGAGCCAATCCATGGAACCGTCGCGGCCCACGAGAGCGGCGGTCTGCATGTCCCCGATGAGGGCGTAGTCCTCGATGCGGCTGGTCACGGGCAACGCTTTCCGTTCCTGGTCGTCCTGATGGTGCCGGTCGTCCCGTCGTGCGTACTGGGTTCGGCCGAGGGGCTGGTTCGCACGTGCCTGGCTCGTACGTGCTGTGTTCATGCGTACCGCGCTCGCCGGTCGACGTGTTCTGATCAGCGGTTGATCGATTCATTCCAGAGTGCACCACGCGCGCGTGATCGACCGCCGTATTGGTGGTCGGATCGACCGGTGCTCCCGAAATGTCGTCCCGTCGGGATCCGGGGGACGTGCACCCGTCGCGCGCGTATGTTTCCGCTGCGCGCGGGTGTCGGCGAACGGAGAGAAGCTCGTGCACCGCCTGCGTAGCATAGTGCGCCGTCGGAGCTGAAACGTGCCTGCTTTCGCCGACCCGATCGTTGACTCTGTGTCGAATCCGACTCGGCCGATCCGTCGGTATGTGCCCGGAATCTCCCGTGCGTTGTCACTCTGGGCAATCGCCGTATGGTGTCGCAGTTGTTCCCCACCGGGTGCGGGACCTCGACCCCCGACGCTGTTAGGCTGGTATCCCGTGGACTTGGTGGGACTGTTCCGGGCCGCATCGGCCCAGCAGCGTCCCCTTCGAAATCCCCTCGATCGCAACCACGGGAGCCCCTCCTTGGCAGTGCCTCAGACGCCCAGTCGCACCCGGCAGGCGAAGCACCTTTTCGTCACCGGAGGCGTCGCCTCCTCGCTCGGCAAGGGGCTCACCGCGTCGAGCCTCGGAGCGCTCCTCAAGGCGCGTGGCCTGCGGGTCACGATGCAAAAGCTCGACCCCTACCTGAACGTCGACCCCGGGACGATGAACCCCTTCCAGCACGGCGAGGTGTTCGTCACCAACGACGGCGCCGAGACCGACCTGGACGTCGGCCACTACGAGCGCTTCCTCGATGTCGACCTGCACGGCTCGGCCAACGTGACGACCGGTCAGGTCTACTCGACCGTCATCGCCAAGGAGCGTCGCGGCGAGTACCTCGGTGACACCGTGCAGGTCATCCCGCACATCACCAACGAGATCAAGTCGCGGATCCGGGCCATGGCCGTGGACGACGTGGACATCGTGATCACCGAGGTCGGCGGCACCGTCGGCGACATCGAGTCGCTGCCCTTCCTCGAATCGATCCGCCAGGTCCGGCACGAGGTCGGCCGGGACAACGTGTTCTTCCTGCACGTCTCGCTGCTGCCGTACATCGGCCCGTCGGGCGAGCTGAAGACCAAGCCGACCCAGCACTCGGTCGCCGCGCTGCGCAGCATCGGCATCCAGCCGGACGCGATCGTGCTGCGTGCGGACCGGGCCGTGCCGCAGGACATCAAGCGCAAGATCTCGCTGATGTGTGACGTGGACGAGGAGGCCGTGGTCGCGGCCATCGACGCCCCGTCGATCTACGACATCCCCAAGGTCCTGCACTCCGAGGGCCTGGACGCGTACGTGGTGCGCCGGCTCGGGTTGAACTTCCGGGACGTGGACTGGACCCAGTGGGACGACCTGCTGCGCCGGGTGCACCAGCCCGAGCGTGAGGTCACCGTCGCGCTGGTCGGCAAGTACATCGACCTGCCCGACGCCTACCTCTCGGTCACCGAGGCGATCCGCGCGGGCGGCTTCGCGAACAACGTACGGACCCGCATCAAGTGGGTGACGTCGGACAACACCGCGACGCCCGAGGGCGCCGCGCGTGAGCTCGGCGACTGCGACGCGGTGCTGGTGCCCGGCGGGTTCGGCGACCGCGGTGTCGAGGGCAAGGTGCAGGCGATCACCTACGCCCGCGAGCACCGGATTCCGACCCTGGGCATCTGTCTGGGCCTGCAGTGCATGGTGATCGAGGCCGCACGCAACCTGGCGGGTCTGGCCGGCGCGAACTCGCTCGAATTCGACCCCGAGGCCGCGCACCCGGTGGTGGCGACCATGGCCGACCAGCTCGACATCGTCGCGGGCCAGGGCGACCTGGGCGGCACGATGCGGCTCGGCCTGTACACGGCGGACCTGGCCGAGGGCTCGATCGCCCGCGAGGTCTACGGCGCGACCCAGTCCGAGGAGCGGCACCGCCACCGCTACGAGGTCAACAACGCCTACCGCGGGCAGTTGGAGGAGACCGGCCTGGTCTTCTCCGGCCTCTCGCCCGACGGCCGCCTGGTGGAGTACGTGGAGCTGCCGCGCGAGCAGCACCCGTACTTCATCGCCACCCAGGCCCACCCGGAGCTGAAGTCCCGCCCCACGCGTCCGCACCCGCTCTTCGCGGGCCTGGTCGCGGCGGCGGTCCGCCGCATCAAGGGCGAGGACCGCGTCGCGGAGACCACGTCCTGACGCACGGCCGGCGCCCGACCGACAAGCCGACAGGCCGATAGACCGACGACACAAGGAGCCACCCGCCCGGATGATCGGGCTGGTGGCTCCTCGGCGTCGGGTCCTCGACGGCCGTCTACTTCAGCGCACTCACGAAGCGCGCCCAGGGTGCCTCTCCGAAGCCCAGAGCCGGGCCCAGGACCACTTTCGAATCCCGCGCGCGAACGACGTCGCGATCGGGCGCGACCTCGACGCAGTCACTGTCCTGGGTGCTGTGGCGGCTCTTTCTCCACGCCAGACGTGCTTCAGAACTCACGGTCACTCCACTTTGTGACGTATTGCCGGATCATGGCGACGGATTCTCCCGGGGCGAGTCCCGCGCCCATCAGACTGTCGATCAGTCGTTGGCCGCGCTGAATATAGGACGGCTCGTCGGTAGCCGGAAAGGGGCCTGCGGCACCGGCGTTGATGATCACGCTCGGCTCTTCGTCGGGGTAGTCGAACTTCGTGAACCCGGATCCCAGAATGGCGACGGCAGCGGATCCGAAAGGGATCACGACGAGGTGGACGTTGGGCAACTCGGCCAGGACCAGGAGGTGTTGCAACTGTTCACGCATCACCCGCTCGCCGCCGACGTCGATTCGGAGAGCCGCTTCGGTGATGAACGCGGTCATCCGCAAGGGCGGGTCGGCGTACAGACGTTTCTGGCGCAGCAACCGCACCTCCGTGAAGATGGCGGTGCGCTCCTCGCCGCCACCGTCGGTTTGGGCGGTGAGGGCCCTCGCGTAGCGCTCTGTCTGCGTCAGGCCCGGGAGGCCGAGAGGCGTGAACGTCTGGCATTCGATCGCGGTGTGCTCGGCGCGGATGAATTCGGCGTAGGCGCTGGAGACCGTGTCGCCGTAGGCGTCCCACCACTGTTCGACCTCCTGGCGGCAGGTTTCCCAGAGGGCGAGCACGGCCCGGGTGTCATCGTCGCTTGCGCCGTATCTGCGTAGCAGGACCCAGACGGTCTGCTCGTCGATGTCCTTCTTCTTGCCGAGTTCGAGGCGACTGAACGTCGCCACTGACATGTCGACTTCACTGTGGACGTCGACCATGGACAGCTTTGCGGACACCCGGAGGCGACGCAGTTCCTGTCCCAGCTTCACGTGTCGAGGGCTGGATAGGGCCATGTGACTCAGTCTGCCGCCGGACGAGCGGCACGAGTCGACAGTCATGAGAATTCTCGTTCGGATTGACAATTCTCATGCGAAGAGGAACGGTGGATGCACGCTACTTGCTGCACCTGAGTGCATGCAATGAGTGATCTCGCTGTCGTCCTCAAGGTCGACCCATCTCACCCTCGGCGTCACATCTCGGGAGCTGCCATGCAGCCGTGTGCCCAGAAGTTCGATCTTCCGTTGTCCGTCCACTCGGTCGGGACGGCTCGTGGTCTCGTTCGGGACTTCTGCATAGGGCATGGCTTCCCGGAGCGGGTCAGGGACGGGGCCCTGCTGATCGTGTCCGAGTTGGTGACCAACTCCGTCGTACACGTGAAGCCGCAGGTGGGTGCGCTACAGGAGTGTCGCTGATGCTCACCTGGCAGCGGCGGGAGTTCGAGATGGCGGTCTGGGACTACGACCCCATGCCGTGTCCGAGGATTCGGGCCGCCGACGCCGACCCCGACGTCGAGTGTGGGCGTGGGCTGGCGATCGTGCTCGGGCTTGCCGACGGGTTCACCTGGATGCGGGCCGCCGGTGGGAAATTGGTCGCGGCGCGGCTCCGGGTGCCGTCGGCTGCGGAAGGCGTGGGTGATGGCGGGCTGTTAGGTGCCGCATTCGATGTGCGTGCTGCGCTGGTCGAACGGCCTTCGGAGGCATCGTGACGACCACCCGCGGCGACGGATGGGTGCAGGGCGATGCACCGACCGATCCGGAGGGGCCGGGAATCATCGGCACGCGTCCGGGTGCGGGCTGTGCCCAGGCTTCGGCTTGTCGGAGCCGGGTGGGGCGATCCCGGAGCACTAGGCTCATCGGTCGGGGCGGCGGTATTCGGCCGGCGGCCGGTTGAAGGGGAGCGCATCGTGAACGACCCGGGCACTCGGGCGAGGATCGTCGACACCGCCGAGGCGTGGCCCGTCGCGGAGAGCGAGACGCCGTTCAAGGGGCGGGCCTGGTCGATGCGCAGCGATGTGGTCGAGATGCCGGATGGCACGAGTGCGCGGCGCGACTACCTGGACCATCCCGGGGCGGTGGGCGTGGTGGCGCTGGACGAGCAGGGGCGGCTGCTGGTGCTGCGCCAGTATCGGCATCCGGTTCGGCACAAGTTGTGGGAGATTCCGGCCGGCCTGTTGGACGTGCCGGGGGAGAACCCGCTGCACGCGGCCGAGCGGGAGCTGTTCGAGGAGGCTCACCACGAGGCCGCCACCTGGAATGTGCTGGTGGACGTCTACACCACACCCGGTTCCTCGGGCGAGGCGATCCGGGTGTTCCTCGCGCGCGGGTTGTCCGAGTCGCGGGCCGAGCGGTTCGCGGTCGAGCACGAGGAGGTCGGGATGGAACTGGCCTGGCTGTCGCTGGACGAGGCGATCGCCGGGATCCTGGCGGGCGAACTGCACAACCCGATACTGGTTTCGGGAGCCCTCGCGCTCTCGGCCGCGTTGGCCGGGGACGGGCTGGATGCGCTCCGGGCCGCGGATGCGCCTTGGCCTGCCCGGCCGTTTTGAGGCTGCGGTTGCGTCTTGGGTGGGCTTGAGATTCTTGTGCCTACCCGCACACCCGTGCCCCAAGGTCGAAAGGCTGCGGAATTGGCGCCTCGGGGTTGGCGAGTCGGGCCTCTTGGGCCGGTGCGTGGCCGTAATCTGCGCGATGGGTGTGGGTGAGACAGGGGGCGTCTGCGGTGGGTGTGACCGGAGAGCCCGGGGTCGGGTGCGCGACGGCCGAGGGGCGGGTTCCCGGAATGCGCGCGCCGGGTGAGGCGTTGCCCGCGATTGTGGACCAACTGCCGCCCGGAGGACCCGACTTCGTCGGCCGCACCGACGAACTCGACACCCTCTACGGCTGGGTGACCGGACCCGGTGCGGCAATCCCCGCGCAGCTCGCGCCGACCGACCCCGAACACCCGGGCACCACCCGTACGGTATGGCTGCCTCGGGACCGGGTGGTCGCGATCACCGGACCGGTCGGCGTGGGTCGCACCGAGTTCGCGGTGCGGCTCGCCCACCGGCTGGCCCCGCACTTCCCGGACGGCCGGCTGTACGCCCGCCTCACCGGGCCGCGCGGTGAGCTGATCCCGCCCGGCGACGTACTCGAATCGATGTTGTACGCGCTCGGCACGGTGGCCATACCCTCCGCGCACGAGGAACGGATCAGGCTCTTTCGGGAGCATCTGGACGGGAAACACTTCCTGATCCTGCTGGAGGACGTGACCGGGACCGCACAGCTGCGCCCGCTGCTCCCGGAGAGCCCCACCGCGCTCGTGGTGATCACCTCGGTCTCCCCGCTCACCGGACTCGGCCGGGCCGCCGCCGTGCGGACCTGCGCGCTGGACATGCTGGACGCACGCGCCTCGGCCGAACTGCTCGGCAACCTGGCCGGACACACCCGGGTCGCGTGCGATCCGCGCGCCGCGGACGAGCTGGCCGCACTGTGCGACTTCCACCCGGCCGCACTGCGGATGGCCGGTGCCTGGCTGCGCGCCCGGCCGCGCTACGCGATGGCCGACGTGGGTCGCCGGGTGCGGGCCGAACGGTTGCGGCTGCACGAGCAGGCCGGCGACGACCTCGCGGTGCGCGCGTGCTTCTCGCTGATCCACCGCGAACTGGTGCCCTCCGCCGCGCGGCTGTTGCGGCTGCTCGCGTTGGTGCCCGGGCGCGAGTTCGGCGCGGACGCCGCCGCCGCGCTCGCCGACTGCGGGCCCGACGCGGCCACCCGGTCGCTGATCGAGCTGCGCGAGCTGCACCTGCTGGAGCAGGGCTCGGTGCCGGGCCGATTCCGCTTCCACGACCTGGTGCGCGGCTATGTACAGGAACGCCTGGACGCGGAGGAGCGGCCCGGCGAGCGGCGCAACGCGCGGGTGCGACTGCTCGACCGGTATGTGCGGCTGGCTCGCTCGGCCGAGCGGATCATCGTCGGCGCGGACGGCCCGGACCCGGGTGCCGACGTGCGCTTCGCGTCCGCCGACGAGGCCCGCGCGTGGTTGCGTGACGAGCGACCGGAACTGCTGGCCGCCGCCCGGGTCGCCGCGGCCGCCGGCCTGGACGCGGCCACCCGCCGGCTGGTCTCGGTGCTGACCCGGCTGCTGGACCGCCGCGCGCACTGGAGCGACGTGCGCGAACTGCACGAACTCGCGCTGACCACCGCACGTCGGGCCGGCTCCGGCCGGCAGGAAGCGGTCGCCCTGCTCAACCTGGGCAATCTGCACGTCGCGCGCCAGGAACTGGAGGAGGCGCTGTCCTGCTACCGCGCGGCCCTGGAGGTCTCCCGCGGACTGGGCGACCCGGCCGGCGAGGGCCGCGCGATGGTCAACCTCGGCAACGCCTACGCCGACCTGGGCGACCTGCAGCGCGCCGCCGACTGGTACGACCGCTCGCTGCTGCTGCGCCGCACCATCGGCGACGCGGCCGGCCAGGCCAGGGTGTTGTCCCATCTGGGCCGGCTGCACGCGCGGATGGGCCGATTCGAACAGTCGGTCCGCGACCATCGGGCCGCGCTCGGGGTGCGCCGCCGGATCGGCGACCCCGCCGACATCGGCCGGGTGCTGACCGACATCGCCGCCGTGCTCGGCGAGGCGGGCCGCGCGCAGGAGGCGCTTGCCGTCTATCGGGACGCGATGGAGGCGTTTCGGGCGGCGGGCGACGAGCGCCTGGAGGCACTCGCCCTGTTGCAGAGCGCCGAACTGGCACTCGAAGCCGGCGACGTCCGGGACGCCCGTTCGCGCCGCCGGGAGGCATTGGCCCTGCTCGTCGACGCGGGCGCGCCCGAAGCCGACGAGGTTCGTCGCTTCCTGGGTGACGAATAGCGCCGCTGCGGGTACTCGCTCTCGTCCATCATCTCGGGCGCAACCTACGAAATAGACAAACGGTAGACCCCTCACTGCCACTTTGTAAGGTTGGCGGGGCGTTCCAACCGCACTAAGCTAGGAACACCACGAGGTACGGCGTGCAATTGCATGCCCGGGCTCGCTGGTGCCCAACCCTCTGTCGACAGGACTTGATAGCCGTGAAGGTCGGTATCCCCCGCGAGGTCAAGAACCACGAGTACCGCGTGGCGATCACGCCCGCCGGCGTGCACGAGCTCGTGCGCAACGGTCACGAGGTCTACATCGAGCACGACGCGGGCGTCGGCTCCTCCATCCCGAACGAGGAGTATGTGGCCGCGGGGGCGACCATTCTCCCCACGGCGGACGACGTCTGGGCGACCGGCGACCTGATCCTGAAGGTCAAGGAGCCGATCGCGTCGGAGTTCGGGCGGCTGCGCAAGGACCAGACGCTCTTCACCTACCTGCACCTCGCCGCAGGTAAGGAGTGCACCGAGGCCCTGCTCAACGCCGGTACCACGTCCATCGCGTACGAGACGGTGCAGCTTCCCAGCGGCGCGCTGCCGCTGCTCGCCCCGATGTCCGAGGTGGCCGGTCGGCTCGCGCCGCAGGTCGGCTCGTATCACCTGATGGCGCAGGGTGGCGGTCGCGGCACCCTGATGGGTGGCGTCTCCGGTGTCTACGCCGCGAAGGTCGTCGTGATCGGCGCCGGTGTCTCGGGCATGAACGCGGCGGCGATCGCCCTGGGCATGCAGGCCGAGGTGCTTTTGCTGGACCGCAACATTCAGGCGCTGCGCGACGCCGACCGGATCTACCAGGGCCACCTGCAGACCGTCGCGTCGAACACGTACGAGATCGAGAAGGCCGTGCTGGACGCGGACCTGGTCATCGGCGCGGTGCTGATCCCGGGCGCCAAGGCCCCGAAGCTGATCACCAACGAGCTGGTGTCGCGGATGAAGCCGGGCTCCGTGCTCGTCGACATCGCGATCGACCAGGGCGGCTGCTTCGAGGACTCGCACGCCACGACGCACGACGACCCGGTGTACAAGGTGCACAACTCGATCTTCTACTGCGTCGCGAACATGCCGGGCGCGGTGCCGCACACCTCTACCTACGCGCTCACCAACGCGACGCTGCCGTACATCGTGCAGCTCGCGAACCGTGGCTGGCGTGATGCGGCGAAGGCGGACCGGGCACTTGCGCTTGGTCTGTCGACGCACGAGGGTCGGCTCACGAATGCTGCGGTCGGCGAAGCACTGGGCCTGCCGGCTGTGTCGTTGGAAGACGTGCTGGGCTAGGGATCGGCCATTGGCCTCAAGCGCCGGCCGGGCTGGATTGGCTTGGCCTGGGCTACTTGGCCTCAAGCGCCGGCCGGGCTGGATTGGCTTGGCCTGGGCTACTTGGCCTCAAGCGCCGGCCGGGCCGGGTTGGCTCGGCTGGTGCTTGAGGGCGGCGGTCTTGAGTGGTGGGCGGGCCGGATTGGCTGTCCGGTGCTTGAGGGCGCGGATCGGCTCGGCGTTGCGTGGGACATTGCATGCCGTACACCCCCAATGACGTGGGTGTGCGGCATGTGGTGTTTTCGGGGGTTCATGTGACGGGTGAGCGCGGGGCGGCGCGGAACACGTTGCTCGCCTATCGGTGGGATCTGCGACGTTACCTCTCTTATCTGGACGCGCGCGGGCTGCATCGGTTCGCGCTGCGCGAGAGGTTGGTCGCGGTCGACGTCGCGCACGATGTGCGCCCGGGCGCGCCGCCGCCTCGACGGGTGCCGTGCCGTACGGGCCGCGCGACCTGGACGACCGGCGAAGCGCTCGATGTGTACCTGGTGCGGGCCCGCCCCGAACTCGCCGTCGCCGGGCCCGGTGGCGGCGCCGTCTTTCTCAACGCGCGGGGCGGCGGATCGTCACGGCGGAGAGGCTGGGCCGTGCTCGGGAACGCCGCCGTGCGGGAGGCCCTGCCGGACCCCATCTCCCCGCATGCGCTGCGGTGTTCGTTCGCCACGCATTTGCTCGACAGTGGGGCCGATGTCCGGGTCGTCCAGGAACTCCTGGGTCATTCCTCGGTGTCCACGACCCGGGTCTACGGGCGCGAAACCTTCGACGGACCCCGTCAGGTGTACGCAGGATCCCACCCTCGGGCGCTTGACTAGATCGCCTCACATGTTGCATGCGTCGGGCGGTTCGCCTTGCTGCGACCGTCCGCAACGCCATAGAGTCGCGATCCGTCGGCAAGGTTTCAGGCTGACGAAGCAAGAAATGACCTGGTCGGCAAGGAGGTAAGACGACTTGTGAACGAGTCGACATTTGCTCCCGGGGGTGCCCAGCCAGGGGCGGCGCCGGGCCGTGCAGCGCCGACTACCTCTTCCTACGGGCCCGCCGACGGCCTGCAGGACCAGCGGGGGACGCGCACGGACAGCGCCGTTCAGGCGGGCCAGACCGCCCCGGCCGGCCAGGCCGGGCAAGACGGGCTCGATGGTCCGGACGCGCACGAGTACGCCTACGACATGTACTACTACGACGACGAGTTGCGCTACGCCGAGGAACTGCGTGGCGGACCGTTCGACCCCGACGCGGACTACGAACCGGATCCGGAGTACGCCGCGACTCTCGCCCCTGACGCCGCCACGCAGCGGCGCGAGCGGGTCGGCCCCACCGGCCGCGCCCTTCCGTACTTCCCGATTCCGGCGCCGGTGAGCGAACACGGCCCGGCGAAGATCATCGCGATGTGCAACCAGAAGGGCGGCGTCGGCAAGACCACGTCGACCATCAATCTGGGTGCCGCGCTTGCCGAATACGGCCGACGAGTGCTGCTCGTGGACTTCGACCCCCAGGGTGCACTGTCGGTGGGCCTGGGCGTCAACCCCATGGAGCTCGAACTCACCGTCTACAACCTGCTGATGGAAAGTCACCTCAGTGCGGACGACGTCCTGCTGAAGACGATCATCCCCGGCATGGACCTGCTGCCCAGCAACATCGACTTGTCGGCGGCGGAAGTGCAACTGGTCACCGAGGTGGCCCGTGAGACCACGCTCTCGCGCGCGATCCGGCCGCTGGTCAACGACTACGACTACATCATCATCGACTGCCAGCCCTCGCTCGGTCTGCTCACGGTCAACGCCCTCACCGCGGCGAACAGCGTCATCGTGCCGCTGGAGTGCGAGTTCTTCGCGCTGCGCGGGGTCGCGCTGCTCACCGAGACGATCGAGAAGGTGCACGAGCGGCTCAACCCCGACCTCGTGCTCGACGGCATCCTGGCGACGATGTACGACGTGCGCACGGTGCACGGCCGGGAGGTATTGGCCCGCGTCACCGAGGCGTTCGGCGACCAGGTCTTCCACACCGTGATCGGACGCACCGTCAGGTTCCCCGAGACCACCGTCGCGGGCGAACCGATCACCACCTACGCCTCCAACTCGGTGGGCGCAGCCGCCTATCGCCAACTGGCCAGGGAGGTGCTCGCCCGGTGTCGCGCCGAGTGAGTCTCCCGGGTGCCGACGAGCTGTTCCGGACCACCGGTGGCGCCATGCTGCGGCAACAGCAGCAGAGCGCCGGCGGGGATTCGGGAGAGCCGCGCGGCACCGTACCCGCGCAGGTTCCGCCGGTCGGAGCAGGCTCCGACAGCACCGAACGACACGAGTCGTCCGGTCCGGACGGCGGCCCCGGCGAGGCCGAACAGCACGCCGTGCAACATCCCGTGCCCGGCCGCCGCGAGGCGCCCACGCCGTCGGGGGCGTCCTCGATGTCCGCCGCCGCAGCGGGTGTCGACCCGAACGCGCGCCCGGCGCACCGCCGGACACGTGCGCAGCGCCGCCCGAGCGGGCGCGAGCGACACGACGAGAAGATCACGGTCTACGTGTCCGCCGAGGAACTGATGGACCTCGAACACGCACGCCTGAGCCTGCGCGGCGACTACGGCCTGGCCGTGGACCGCGGTCGGATAGTGCGTGAGGCGGTCGCGGTGGTCCTGGCCGACCTGGAGGCGCGCGGCGAGGCGAGCATTCTCGTCCGTCGACTGCGTGGCTCTTAAGCGACATTCGAGCGAACCCGGCCGCGGCGCCGGCTTCGCGAAGTCTCGACGGACCCGCCGGTCCCCCGAGTGGCCCAATTCGGTCCACCGCCCGGCGGGTCCGTGCCGTTTCCCGCAGTCGCGGCCCGCACCATTGAGCGCACCATGTCCAACAACAACGGTCCCGCCCCCAGCCGACGCACGCTCGGGCGCGGGCCGGGTCGACCCGCCGCCCCCGAGGAGCCGGCCGCGGCGACCGCGCGGGCAGTGCCGGAGTCCGCAGGCAGGCCGGGCCCGCCGGCC
>NZ_JBEXCV010000176.1:0-16926 GCF_040605455.1 Embleya sp. NPDC005575
CGGCGGCCCCCCCCCCCACGCTCGGTGGTGTGGACCGGCCCGCCGGACTCGACCAGCCGCCGGTCGAGCAACCGCCGGACGGCAGCGGGACGGAGTCCGGGCTCATGACCGGTTCAACGAGGACCCGGACGCGGCCCGGGCGGGCGACTGGCAGGGCAGGCACATCCGCTCTGGTGCGCCGCCGCGTTCCTTATGGGTGGTCGCGATGTCGGCCCGCACAGCCGCATCGATGGCCGCACGGCTCAGCGCAGCTCCTGGATACGGACCAGGTTGCCCGCGGGGTCGCGGAACGCGCAGTCGCGGACGCCGTACGGCTGCTCGGTCGGCTCCTGGACGACCTCGGTATCACCGGCCTGCACCTTCTCGAACGTGGCGTTGAGGTCCGGGGTGGCCAGCAGGATCCAGCCGTAGGTGCCCTTGGCCATCATCTCGGTGATCGTGTGGCGCTCGTCCTGGGTGATGCCGGGATCGGCGGCGGGCGGCGCCAGAAGGATCGACGTGCCCGGTTGACCGGCCGGGCCGACCGTGATCCAGCGCATCCTGCCCTGCCCGACATCGCTGCGGACCTCGAAGCCGAGGACGTCGCGGTAGAAGGCGAGCGACGCGTCCGGGTCGTCGTGCGGAAGAGAAGTCGTGTGAATGGTGATGTCCATGGTGAGCAGGCTAGAGGCGGCTCCGTGAACGGCGCTTCTCGATTCCTGATCGATCAGGACACACCGGGACGTTCACCGGCATGTCATGCGGAGCGCACGCGCTTCCCGCGATCTCGGCCGTCAGCAACTCGACCGCGGCCCGGCCCATCGGCTCGATCGGCTGGCGTACGGTGCTCAGCGTCGGGTCGGTTCGGTTGGCGTCGGGTCGTCCGTGCCTCGGTGCCACGGGTTTCAACCGTCGAGCAGCATTCGGCGCAGTCGTTCGAAGGCGGTGGGGCTCGGGCGGTGTGGCAGGAAGTTGCGGATCCGGCGGGCGCATTCGGCGGGACTGTAGGTGTGCGTGTCGCATTCGAGGTCGTACACGCCGTGCGCGTGCACCCGGTCGAACTGAAGCGCCACCAGGCCCGGCGGCCGATCCCCGCGCGCCTGTTCACGACGCAGCAACTCGGCGCGTGGGCAACGTAATCCGATCAAAACCACATCCTGGGCGGGCAACACGGCCAGGCAGTCGAGCAGGCGCCAACGCTTGCTGAGGACGTGGTCCACCAGGACAGGATTGCCGGCTGCGGCCATGCCGGCGACCGCGCGATGAAAGCCCTTGACCGTACGGTCGATCTCGGCATCCACGAGGTCCGGCGGGATGTGCCGTTTCGACCGCATGGCGTGGAAGGCGTCCACCGCGAGGTGGTAGTGCGACGGTTCGAGGATGCGCAGCAGTTCGGCGGCGATGCTGGACTTGCCGGAACTGGAGGTGCCGTTCAGGAAGATGATGCGCCCCGTCGCGGGCCGCGGCGGTGACTCTTGCGGCGACGTCATGTCCCAAGTCTATCTGTGAATAGCGGATCTATTATATCCGCGATAGATCGTGGCGGGGTGGCCGGCAAGCTGGTGGCATGGGTGATGAGCAAGTGGCAGCTGTCGCGGACCGGGAGCTTGCCGCCTACCTGGAGGCCGAGCGGCGCGTGGGTGGGCCCGGTGTGCGGGAGTTGGGTGCCGTCGAGATGCGGCGGCGGCAGCGACAGCGTCTTGCCGAGCGGCCGTCCGGCCCCGAGCTGGCCGAGGTTCGGGACGTTGTCGTGGATGGCCCTGCGGTGACCATGCCGCCGATTGCGGCCCGTCTGTACCGACCCACCCTCGATCCGCTCCCGCTGGTGGTCTTCCTGCACGGCGGGATGTGGACCATCGGAGGCCTGGAGTCGCACGACCGGCTGTGCCGCCGACTCGCCCTCGCCGCGCGGATCGCCGTACTGGCCGTCGACTACCGCCTGGCCCCCGAACACCCGTGGCCGGCCGGGCCCGACGATGCCGCCGCGGCCTTTCGCTGGGCCGCCGAGCACGCACGCGAACTGTCGGGTGCGGCGGGGCCGCCGGCAGTCGCGGGGGACAGTTCGGGTGGCCATCTGGCGGCTCTGACCTGTCTGCGGATGCGGGCCGAGGGCGGCCCGTTGCCCGCGGCGCAGATCCTCGCGTTCCCCAACACCGACCTGACGTTGTCCCGGCCGAGTACGCGTGACAAGGCCACCGGCTGGGGCCTGACCACCGACGCCGTCGCGTGGGGGGTGGCCAACTTCGTTCCGGACGTGACCCGTCGCGCCGATCCGGCGGTCAGTCCGCTGCTCGCCGCCGACCTGTCGGGCCTGCCGCCGGCCGTGGTGGTCACCGCCGAACACGACCCGCTCCGGGACGAGGGCGACGAGTACGCCACCCGTCTCACCGCCGCCGGAGTCCGCGTCCGGCACCGCAGCGAGCCCGGGATGATCCACGGCTTCCTGACCATGGACCAGGCGGCCCCGTCCGCAGCCTCGGCGGGCGACCGCTTCTTCGCCGACGCCGCCGCCGTCCTTCGCGGCTGAACCCCGGCGGACGGTCCGCCGCGGTCGCGAGCCACGTACTGCGCGTCCTGCGGGGCGAGTTGGCCGATAGCGCGCGGACGACGTGCCCGCCCACCGTCCGAGGCTTCGCGCGGGGGTCGGGTGTGTCGTGTCGTCGGCTCGTTCGTGGGGATTGTCGGATCACGCGCGGACATCCGGGATTGCCCGGTATCACCGATGTGGTCGACATTGCGGAGTGTCGCCGTCCCGAAGGGGGGTTGCCCCATGGGGCTCTGGCATGCTGGGCGGCGTCCGAGTACCCGTGATGGGGAAGCCAACGGAGGTCCCAGATGAGCCCTGCCCGCAGTTCGGCGTCACCGCCCAAGGCCAAAGTCGTGGTCGTCATCAACCGCAAGGGTGGCGTCGGCAAGAGCACCATCGCGGTGAACCTGGCCGCCGTGCAGGGGCAGAACTTCACCCCCACCGGGCCGATCGATCCGGACGCCGACGCACCCGTGGTCGCGTGCGGAATCGACCCACAGGGGTCGATGGAGGACTGGGCGGATCGGGTTCCCGAGGAACTCCTGCCGTTCGACTACATGTCCACCAAGGGCAAGCCCGGCATGCTCGCCGAGCTGAAGGCCGATCCGGGGGTCGCACGCATCGTCGTGGACAGCCCGGGCTTCATGGACACCGACCCCGAGGCCGAACTCGCCACCGACCCGCTCGGGCACGGCGCGGCGGCGGACGCCCTGCGCGACATGCTCGAAGTGGCGGATCTGGCGGTGGTCCCGATCACGCCGGAGTTCATGAGCTGGTCGCCCAGCGAGTACACCATCGAGCGGGTGCTCAAGCCGCGGGGTATTCCGTACATCGTGGTGGTGAACCTGTGGGATCCGCGCGACGGGGAGACCGACCGGGCCCGGGTCGAGGCGTGGATAGACGAACGCGGCTACCCCCGGGCACGGGAGCCGATTCGCAAGTACAAGATTCACGCTCATGCGGCGGAGGGCGGGCTCGTGGTCACCCAGTACAAGGAGAGCGGTACGGCGTTGCGTGCCCGCGAGGACTTCTACAAGCTCGCTCTCGCGATCGAGCAGGCGATCTGATGGGCCGTCAACGCACCCCCAGGACGGCGGCCGAGCCGCGTCGGTTGCGGACCGCCGCCGACATGGCCAAGGAACTGCCGTCGCCGTTTCGGCCGTTGTCCGACAGTCCGGTACTGATCGACGACGAGCAGCGGCAACTGGCCGCGTGCGAGGCGGCGATCGAGACATTGCGGGTCGCGTTCTGGGCGGCCGGCAAGGCTTTGCAGATCGTTCGTGACGCCCGGCTGTACCGCACGCGCTACGAGAGCTTCGAGGACTACTGCCTCGACCGCTGGGACATGCAGCGCCGATATGCGGACCGGCTGATCCAGGCCTGGCCGATCGCGGAGGCGTTGAGTCCGATCGGACTCAAGGCCGTGAACGAGGCCCAGGTCCGCGAACTCGTGCCGCTCGCGGGCCGGTACGGGAACGAGGCCGCCGTGACCGTGTACCGCACGGTCGCCGAGGCGGAGTCCGTACCGCTGACGGCTGCGGTCCTGCGCGGTGCGGTGGCGGCGGTCGGCGAGGCGTTCTCGCCGGCGGCGGCGGTCGAGCAGGTGCGGACCTACCTCGACTCGCTCGGCATCGAGCCGGAGGTCGAGGGCGATCGGGTGGTCGACTACACGGCCAAGGCCGCGGACACCATTCCGCGCCGATGGCTGACCACGCTGGCCCGGCAGGACCGGGCGGCTGCGGTGGCCTACCTGGACGAACTCGAACGTCAGGTGGCGCGGGCACGACGAGAGCTCGCCGAGGCGGACGTGCACCCGGCGGACGATCCCGGGGCGGGTTCGGGTGCCGTCCCGGGCGCCCGCTCGGATGCGGGCCGGGGCGTCGTCTCGGCATAGTCGCGGCGGTGCGAAGGCCGCAGCGGTGCGGTCGGTGCGATCGGCGTGATCCATGCGTGGCCTTGGATGAGTCCAATTGGACTCGGTCGGGGTGCCGTCGCGGGCGGACGCGGGTGCGGACGCGGACGTGTGGGTGTGCGTGGGTGCGTCGGGGGGACGCAGGGCTTCGGGGTGCGCGGACTTCGGGCTCGGTGACCCCCCGCCGGTGCGTCTTCGCGTCTTCGCGTCTTCGTGCCACGCGCGGGTGTGCGTTGTCCGCGTTGCCCACGTCTCCGTGTCGGTTTCGCGTGGTCGCGCACCGGGCGCCCCTTCCGCAGGTGCCGGCCGGCCGGTGACCACAGGCGCGTACGTCCATACCCGCCGGTGCGGGTGCGTGGTGGCCCACCGATGCGGTGAAGGGGATGTCTGCGGCGCCTGATCGGATTGCCCCGGGTGATTCGATCACTTGCTGCCCCATCGCCCTCGTTCGCTGAGCTCGCCCATTGCCCGTTGCCCGTTGCCCGTTGCTTCGCCGGTTGCTTCGGCCCCACGGGTCGCATCGGTGGTCGCATCGAAAGTTGACGATCCGACCACCGACCGACTGCCGACCGATCACGGACCGACCACCGACCGTCGGCCGTGGGCTGATGGAGGGTGAAACGGGTGCCGAAAGCTGACCCCCGTCCCCGCGAAGGTAGGTTCGCCCACCGAAGGACCGTCCCCACCGAACACACGGTCCCGTTCGAAGGGTGGTCCCCTCCGACCGTCGGAGGGTTCCCCGCCGGCGTTCGACCGCTCTCCCGCGGCCCGAATCACCCATCGAGACGAGCACTTCCCGACTCGGACCCGTGCCTTGCGCGCGGGACGAAGGAGTTGTCGTACACATGCTGGACCTCGCAGGCTGGGACTGGTCCCGGCACTGGCCCTATGCGGCCGGAGCCCTCGTCGTGCTTGCCTCAGCCGTCCTCATCGAACGCGCCCGCCGCCGCGCGGTCGCCGAGCGGGCCCGGGTCGCGGCCCTGCCGGAGGAGGCCCGCAAGGCGCTGGAGAGTGACCGGACCGCGACCAGGGACCGACGCGGGCGGCGGGTCGAGGACCTGCTGACGGCGGCGGTCGCGGCCGCGGCGGCGGGCCTGTCGGCGGCCCAGCTCGGCAAGTTCGGCCGGGACGTCATGGGACTGCACGGGCCGTGGGCGTATCTGCCGTTCGTCGCGCTGGACTTCGCCGCGGTGGTCTGCGCGCTACGGGCTCGTCGGCGGGCCGCCCGGGGAGCCGCGGCGGGCCTGTCGGGGGCCCTGGTGTGGGTATTGGCGCTGCTGTCCGCGTCCATGTCGGCCAGCGAGGGGGCCAACCTCGGCGAGGCGTTCGCGCTCGGGATCTGGGCGCCGATCGCCGCCGTGCTGTGGGAGCTGGGCCTGGCCGAGGAGCGGCACGCGCGGACCGAACGCGCCGACCGTCGGGTCGGGTGGATTCGCTGGTTGCACCCGATCGAGCGGGTCCTGGTCCTGGCCGAACTCGCCGGCGACGAATACATGGGCGCGGCCGAAGCGACCGAACGTGTCCGCGAGCGCCGCGCGGCCCGCGCGCTGTACCGGCTTCGCCAGGCCACCGAGGCGCGCGCCGTACAGGTCGACGGGGCCGGTCGTTCCCCCGCACGTCCCAAGCGCGGCATCGACCGCCGGTACCGTCGTGCCGAGGCATTCGCCCAACGGACGGCCGCGCGTGTGCGGTTGGCCGACGCCGCGGTGGAGGCGGCCGTACTCCCGCAACTGCGCGTCCTGGTAGACGTCGGTCGACTCGCCAACATGACCTGGCCCACGCCGGACGTCGCCGATCCGGCCCACCGAGACGGCCGCCCGCACCTCGGCACGACGCCCCCCGAGGGCGGCACCCCACACCCGACCCTGGCCCGCCGCGTGGCCGGTGTCGCCGTCTCGGCCCCCGCCGACCCGCCGTCCACCGCGCACGCCTCGACCGCCCCGGGGTCGGCCCATGTGGCACAGGGCCACGAGCACCTCGACCGGCACCGGCCGCCGGGCTCGCCGTACCACGGCGGCTCGACGCCGACTTCGCGTGCCGGTGCGGGGGAGGTGGGCCGAGACGCCAGAGCCTCGTCGCCCGGGCCGGACGCAGGGAACGCCGGGTCGAGCGCCGAGGACGCGGTCCCACACCGGCCGGAGACCGAGCACCCGACCCGAGGCATGACGGGCGCGGGAGTCACGTCGCCGACGACCCAAGGCGCCGCGCCCCGGCTTGCGTCGTCCGACGGCCCGAGCCGGCCGCAGGTCGTGTCGCCGGCGGCTCGGGATACCGACCACCGGCCCCGGGACGCGGCGCCGGCTGCATCGGGCAGCGCGGACCTCGGCGGCGGTATGGGTGCCGGCTCGCCGGCGTCCAGGGCCGACCGTCGGACGGCGACAGGCATCGCGGTGTCGGGCGGCATGGTTTCGCCACGTGAGGGGGGCGTCGTACCGCCGGGTGGCGCGGGTACGCGCCATGACGGCTTGCGTGCGGCGGGCGCGCGTCGGCATGTGGCGGACATGGCCGTGGCGGGTGCCACGAACCTGCCTCGTGACGTGCGGTCCGAGTCCTCCGGCCGGGAGGGCGCGCATCGCCAGGCGGCCGGCGTCCGGCCGGACGACCCGGACCCGGATCAAGCGGCGGGTATCGCGGCGTCGGATCCCATCGCCACGCGTCATGACGCCCACCGTGCCCACGGTGTCCCCACCGCCGCGCAGGGTGCCGAAGGGCCGTCGCAGTCCCACGCGGCGGCCATCGGCCTGCCCGACGGTACCGACGAGAGCCGCGATCCCGACGCGGAGTTGCAGGGCATCGTCGATGCGTACGGGCAGGCGCACGCCCACCCGTGGGATGGCGGAGACCTGCACCACAACCCGGCCGCCGACGTGCGTTGGCAGGAGACCCCACACCGCGCTGCGCTCGAAGCATGGCCGGACGCAACGGCGGAACCTCGTCCGACGGCCGACGCGCCACCCTCGTACGCGGACGGAGCCATCCCGCCGCCGACCACGACGGCTCCGTATCCGACCCCGAATCCGATCCCGGACCCGACCCCGGACCCGATCCCGGACCCGACCCCGGACCCGACCCCGGACCCGACCCCGGTCGCCACGCCGCCCGACATCCCCGCCCCAAGTCGCGACGCGGCGGCCACGGCCGCGATCACCCCGCGACCGATGTCGCCTCGCCCCACGAATCCGCACCAGCACCACCAACCACGCGCCCGCCGCGCCGGCAACCCGGACCCGGTGGCGAGCGAGGATCCGGCATCCGATGCCACCACCAGCGGGCCCGGCCGGCCCTCCGCAGCCCCGCCGGCTCCCGCCACGCCCGCGCCCGCCCCTCGCCGCGAGGCGCCGAAGCTCGCCCCGACACTCCCTCCCGCCCCGGCCGAGTCGGCGGCAGGCAACGGTACTTCCGCTTCCTCGCCAATGCCCGACACCCCGGTGGAGCCGCCGAGCATCGAACCCGTCGAAACGCCCCCCGTCGCCCCGATCGACTACGACATCCCGCGCCAGGGCCGCAGAGTGGACGGCTCGGCGCTCACCGGCGCCGCCCGTCGCGACCACCGCATTCTCGCCCTCGTGTCCCTGCTCGCTGCCGACACCGACCTGACCGGCGAGGAAGTCGCCCACCGCCTCGGTGTCGGCGAACGCACCGGCGAACGCCTTCTCGGCCAAGCCCGGGAAGAGCTCGCCGCCCGCCGTGAACACGCCGACGACCCGGACCTGGCCGACGCCGGCCTTTGACCCACCGCAACGACCCCCGCCGGCGCCAAGGCCGTCGGCCGACGCAAATCGGCAGGTCTTGCGCCGACAACCGGAAGACGTCCCGAATTCCCGATCGGAGACCACGGCCACATGCTCCCCGCCAAACTGCTGTGGCAGGATCCACGCCCTATCCCCCGCGACGACCCTCAGGAGATCGTGGTCCAAGTCGTCCTGGACCCGCACTTTCACGAACCAACCGAAGACGATTTCTGCACGGCATTCGGCTACGTGTGTCTGACCCACGACCGCCTGTACTCACGCGGGGGATGCGGCGGGGGCCCCCACGTGATCGTCCTGAACTGTGCCGAGCACGGCTACGAGAACCTCGGCCCCAGCCCTCTCATGCACCGCTACCCCGCCGGTTTCATACCGCCCCTCACGGCGGAACAACTCGCCGAGCTGGACCTCGACCTCTATCCCGAGGGCACCCACCCTCGCACCCGCCCACACGTTGCCCCACCCGGGCCCGACTTCGCAGCCGCCAACGGCGCACCGCCCCGAACGTGCGAGCACCGCCCAGGACCCGAAGACGAACCATCCGGCCGGCTCGACGGTTTGCATCGCTGCCACCGAGGACGCAGGGCATCGTCCGTTGACGACCCGAGCCCGCGATTCGCCGAAGCGCTCGCACGGATCGCCACTGCTCTCGGCCGGACCGCTCCCGCTGCGCCGGACGAGCACGACCGTTGGGATCTCTACCGCACCGCGCTGGAGGTTCCCCGACTATTGCCCCGGGTGCGTGAAGCCGTGCGCCTGGAACCTGTCCCCTCCCTCGCCGCAGGTGTCGTCGGGGAGGTACTGGAACGGGTTTCGGTCCTTGAACGCCCGTACTGGATAGCGATATTGGATCCGGCGGTCCGAGCGTTCCCGGTCCGCCGAGCACAGGAACTCGACGTCCTGGCCGCCATCGAGGACAGGGTCTTCCCGCTCCGGCAGATCCTCGACCGGATCGACGACTGGTCGGATTGGCTGCAACTACGGATCGCCGCTTCCGGCTGCGACCCCGCGATCCGGAACGTGGTTGCGAAGAGAGGGAGAACCAAGCGGATCAGACGAGCCGCCTCGGGCTGATGCCCACTCCACCGTCGCGGTAGCGGGTGGCGTGACCGCGATGGTGGAGGTCGAACAAGGCGGCCGGACGGACGCGTCGGCCGAGCGGCGAGCGGTGGCGGACGACCGTGCCGCAGGAGCCGGGTTCGTGTGGTGGTTGTCGCGCCGGGCTCCGCCTGTCGGCGGTGGGTTCAGCCCGCGTCGGAGGCGGCCCCGGTAATCGTCGAGAGGATGTCCGGCCGCGAGGCGAGGGTGAAGAGTTGGCTTCCGGTGAGCGGGGGGCCGCCCAGCAGCACGCCGGTCCTGTCGTCGCGTGTCCCCGATGCGAGTGTGCGCACGGTGCCGTCCGGCGTCGTGATGATGAGTTCCACGATCGTGTCGCCGTCGACGGTTCGTGAACCGGTCACGGTCTTGGAGCCGTCGGGGAGGATTCCGCGCACGCAGTCGGTCCAGGCGGGCAGTGCTCCTCCGGTCTCCTTGTTGATCCCGGGATCGCTCTCGCATGGTGATTCGGGCGCGGACCCCGGGGCGTGGCGAGTTCCGACGCCCGAGCTGAGGGTGGTCTTTCGACCGTCGGGCCTCGTCGCCAGGTACGAGAGGGAAACATCGCCGGGATACTCCTCGATGGTCGCGAGCCCGGCGGGCAACTGCGCGCGGAGGGCGGCCAGGCTCCGCACAGCAGGTACGCGGTACGGCGCAGCGCGTGGTAGCGGGCCGTGACGAACTCGTCGAACAGACGCTCCTTTTCGGGTCTCATCCTGATGCGCCCCCATGAGGTCCACGACGATTTGCCATGCCGGTTGGACGGGGTGGGCATCCCGATATGTTGCGTGTGGCGACGCGTGTTTGCCGCCGACCTGCGCCCCGAGTCGCCTCACCTGGGCCGCCCCGAACCGCACCGACCGGCCGGGACGCCGTGTGTGACCCCGAGCGCAGCGCGGTCCGTGACCCTGGCTTCCCCGTCGCGGCTATGGCACGATCCGTCACCTCTGGTCATGGGCGCCTGTCCGGGCCCACACCGCTCTCGTGCGATGGAGTGAACGTATGTCGATAGCCCACGTGTCCGGCCGGTTCGACGGCAAGACCGCGGTGGTCACCGGGGCGGGTTCCGGGGTCGGCCGCGCGACCACGCTGCGCCTGGCCGCGGAGGGTGCGAACGTGTTCGCACTGGACATCGCGGCGGCGGCGCTGGCCGAAACCGCGGAACTGGCCGCCGGACTCGCAGGCAAGGTCGCGACCCGGGTCACCGACGTGTCGGTTCGTGAGGAGTGCTTCGCGGCGGTCGCGGCGGCGGTGGCCGAGTTCGGCGGGCTGGACGTGCTGGGCAACGTGGCCGGCATCGCGCGGGCCGAGCACGTACTGGAGGTCACCGAGGCGGACTACCGGCGGATGATGGGCGTCAACATCGACGGCTACTTCTTCATGTGCCAGGCCGCCATCCCGCACCTGATCGAGCGTTCCGGGAACGTCGTCAACATCGCGTCCAACGCCGGTGTGATGGGCTTGGCTTACAGCGTCGTCTACACCATGAGCAAGGGTGCCGTGGTGCAGCTGACCCGGTCGCTGGCCTGGGAGTTCGCCAAGCAGCCGCTGCGCGTGAACGCGATCGCGCCGGGCGGCATCGACACCAATCTGGTCGCCAACTATCAGATCCCGGAGGACGTGGACTGGGACCTGGTCGGCCGGGCGATGACACCGCGCCCGATGGCCCAGCCGGAGGACATCGCCGCGATGTTCTCCTACGTCGCCTCCGAGGAAGCCCGCAACGTGCACGGCGCCATCCTGCACAACGACAGCGGCCTGACCGCCGGCTGATCCCGCCCGCGGCAACCCCGCACGACACGGCTCCGGTCCGCCGCGTACCCACACTCGCCGCGGGCGGACCGGAG
This sequence comes from Embleya sp. NPDC005575, assembly GCF_040605455.1. Classification (NCBI taxonomy): domain Bacteria; kingdom Bacillati; phylum Actinomycetota; class Actinomycetes; order Kitasatosporales; family Streptomycetaceae; genus Embleya; species Embleya sp. NPDC005575. The sequence continues at coordinate 11,110 of NZ_JBEXCV010000176.1, forward strand.
CCCGACCCCCGGCAACCGTGAAGTACGCCGTGTGGCACCGCAGTTGTGCCGGCCACCACCCGACACGCCGGCCCGGTCCGGCGTCTTTGCCGCCGTACCCACCGTGGCCGACTCACCGCTATCCCGCCGGGATCCCGGCGCCCTCGAAATCGGCGCCGGCCGGCTCCCCGATGGCCGGGTTCCCGCGCAGGCGAGACAGGAGTTCCCGGGCAGCAGGGCTCGCCGGACCGCTGCTCCGCCAGGCGAGGGCGATGCGGCCGCGTGGGCTCGGATCGGTCAGGTGCAGGGTGCGCAGGCCGGCCGCTGTGGCCACGGCGGGCGGCAGCGCGGGGAGTACGGCCACGCCCAGGCCGCGCGCGGCCAATTGCGCGAGCAACTGCGGCGCGGCGGCCTCGAAGGCGATCCGTGGCCGGAATCCCGCCTCCGCACACGCGCGATCGAGCACCCCGCGCAGCCCGGTTCCGCGCGGTAGGCCGATCAACGGGCGATCCCGGAGGGCGGCCAACGGGACGGTGGTCCGGCCCGGCGTCAGCAACGGATCGGTCGGTGCCATCGCGGCGACCAGGGGTTCGTCGACCATCATCCGGAAGGTGAGTCCCGGCGGGGGCTCCGGGTCCACGATCCCGACCATCGCGATGTCGAGTTCGCCGTGGCGCAGTGCGGCGAGCATGTGTTCCGAGGAGTCCTCGGTGAGGGTGATCTCGACCCCGGGGTGATCGTCGTGGAAGTCGGCGAGCACCGATGCCACGTCGAACTCGTGCGTGGCCGCCCCGGACACCAGACCCAGAGTGACCCGGCCGCGCAACAATCCGGTGAACTCGTCCACGGTATGCCGGACGCCCTCGACCGCGGCGAGCGCGGCCCGTGCGTACGGCAGTATCGCCGCGCCGATCCGGGTCGGGGTCACCGTGCGGCCGGAGCGGTCGAGCAGTTGCTGACCGAGTTCACGCTCCAACTGCCGGATCTGGGCGCTGACACCAGGCTGCGCGAGATGCAGGCGGGCGGCGGCGCGGGTGAAGTTGGCCTCCTCCACCACGGCGACGAAGTACTGCAACTGCCTCAGCTCCATAACCATCGATTCTAGCTCCCAGAAAAGAAGCGTCTTGGACTTATCGAAGGGCGATCGCCACGCTTGATCACATGACTGGCAACACGCCACACCGAGACCGGTCCCAGCTGTCGCTCCCTTCCGCGATCGCCGCCGAACGCCGTGAACTGGCCACCGTGTTGGCCGACCTTCGAGCCGACCAGTGGGATGCGCCCACGCTCTGCGCCGGGTGGCGGGTGCGCGAGGTGGCCGCCCACATGTCGATGGGCTTTCGCTACTCGTTGCCGCGGATCGGTCTGGAACTGGTCAAGGCCCGCGGCAACCTCCACCGCATGACCGACCGCCTCGCCCGCGCGGACGCCGCCGCCCTGTCGCCGGACGAGATCACCGCGGCGCTCGCGGACAACGCGGACCATCCGTGGAAGCCGCCGGGCGGCCGCACGGCCGGACTCGGGCACGACGTGGTGCACGGCCTGGACATCACGGTCGCGCTCGGCCTGGATCGTCGTGTGCCCGAGGACCGGCTGCGCATCCTGCTGGACGCGATCGACCCGCGCGGTGTCAAGTTCTTCGGGGTCGACCTGACCGGTATCGAACTGCGGGCCGACGACGTCGACTGGTCCTACGGCACCGGCACGCCACTGACCGGTACGGGCCAGGACCTTCTTCTGGTCGCGTTCGGCCGCAAGTTGCCCCCGGGCCGGCTGCATGGCGAACCCCGGGACCGCTTCGTCGTCGGCTGACCCGACTCCGGGCCTTACCCCCACCCGACCCCCACCCTGACCCCCACCAGGGCCCGCCATGGCCTCGGCCGGGCGGCCCGGATGTCGCTAGAGTCGAGCAGATGACCAACGAGTTCCTGCCGCCCGAGCAGTGGTACGCGCAACTGCCCACTCTCTACGCCGCCGCCTGCGCATTGATCACCGACGCCGAGGACCGGGTTCTCCTGGTCAAGCCCAACTACCGGGACCACTGGAACCTGCCCGGCGGCTTCGTCGATCGCAACGAACCACCGCACGTCGCCTGCGCGCGCGAACTGCGCGAGGAACTCGGACTCGACCTCGCGGTAGGCGAGTTGCTGGTGATCCACTGGGTGCCCGAGCACGATCCGAGGCCGCGACCGCTGACCGGCTGGATGTTCGACGGCGGCACCCTCGGCCCCGAGCAGATCGCCGCGATTCGCATCCAGGAGGACGAACTCGACGAATACGCGTTCGTCACCCTCGATCGAGCCGCCGAACTGCTGCCGAGCACCGTCGCCCCGCGTGTCCCGGCGGCGGTCGAGGCCCGCGCCCTCGGCCGTGCCGTATACCTGCCGAGGCCCGAGCCGACCGGATCCTGACCCGACCGAGTCCTGACCCGACCGGGCCGGCACCGCACCACCCGACTTCCACACGGGCCGATCCCGGTCCCGGTCTTGGTCCCGCTCTCGGTCCCGGTCTCCGAACCGGACCGGCCTCGCCCCCGATCTTCGCGCGTATATTCGATGCCTGCCGAGCACCCCTCGCAACCACCGTCGACCGCCCGCCTGGAGGAAACGTGCTCTTCCGTCCCATCACCTCCCGGCCGCCGTCAAGGTGGTCGACCTGACCACGAACACGGTCATCGACACCGTGGCCGTGGGCGGCTACCCGGCCAACCTCACGCTGCACGTCGCGGGCGGCTTCGTGTACACCACCAACGCCGCGTCCGGCGACGTGTCGGTGATCGACACCGCGTCCGACATGGTGGTGGCCACGATCCCGGTCGGCCGCACCCCGTACGGCATCGTCGTGGTCGGCGTCCCGCAGCCGCGCACCGTCACCTCGGTGACCCCGAACTCCGGCCCCGCAGCCGGCGGCACCCCGGTGACCGTCACCGGTACGCACTTCACCGGCAGCACCGCCGTCGCGTTCGGCCCGACCCCGGCCGCATCCTTCACCGTCGTCAACGACACGACCATCGTCGCCACCGCGCCGCCGGGCGCACCCGGCACCGTCGACGTCACCGTGACCGGCCCCAACGGCACGAGTCCGACCTCGGCGGCGGACCGGTACATCTACGCGGCCGCGCCGACGGTCACCTCGATCGGCCCGAACTCCGGTCCCGAGGCGGGCGGCACGGTGGTCACCATCACCGGCACCAACCTCGCGGGCACGACCGGCGTCACCTTCGGCCCGGGTCGGCCCGCGACCTCGCTCTCGTGCACCGCGACCTCGTGCACGGTGACCGCGCCGGCGGGGCCGGGGGCCGGCCAGGTGGACGTCCGGGTGAGCACCGCCGGTGGGACCAGCGCGAGCAATCCCGCCGATCGATACACCTACATCGCGAGCGCGCCGATGTGGCGGTCGCGCTCCAGGCCACCGGCGTGCCGTCGTTGTTCAACTCGCACATCGACTACACGATCACCATCACCAACCGCGGTCCGGACGCGCTCGGCTCGGCGACCGTCACGGCGCCGTTGCCGGTGCCGATGACCGCGACGTCACCGGACTGCGCGGTGGCCAACCGCACGGTGACCTGCACGGTGGGTCCGCTGGCCAAGGGCGCCGCGACCACCCGCCATTTCACCGCTCCGGTGGGCCTGCTCGGCCTGGGCCTCGCCTACGAGGTCACCGCGAGCCGCACCGCGAGCGCGCCCAACGACCCCAACCCGGCGAACAACGGCTCCTCGACCTCGTGCACCGTGATCACGTCACTGCTCATCCTCTGCTCGTGAGCTTTCGGTGGCCACCGAGTGCGTCCTCTGCTCGTGAACCGATGACTCCCGGGCCACTCGGAAGCCGTTCCTGACGGCTGATCAGGGCGCGTGCGGCGGGCCGGACTTCCGGCCCGCCGCGACGTGCGTTTGGGCTACGCCGATCGCGAACGCGCGGAAAACGTGCTGTTCCGAAGCAGGTGTCGCGGTGATGATGGGCCCGCGCACGTGCGCGACTCGCACCGGACCGGGTCGGACCTCGGTCGGACCGCCCCCGGTGCCGCGCCTCGGCCCCCCGATGGGCGCACCCGGACCCACGAAAGCGAACGCATGAGATCCTCCTCGGCCCCCCGCGACCCCGATCGACTCGACGCCTCCATACCGGCGTCACCCCCGCCGACGGACCCCGTGTCCCACGACGACTCCCTCGAAATCCCGATCGAACTCCCACACGGCCCGGCCGAGGCACCGGCCGAGGCCGACCAGCCCACCGGCGTGACCCCCATCGAGTTGTTCTTCGACCTCGTCTTCGTCTTCGTACTCACCCAGGCCACCCACCAGGTGGAGTCTCACCCGGGCTGGAGCGGGCTGTTCCAGGGCATGCTGCCGCTGGCGGCGATGTGGTGGATGTTCGGCGCGTTCAGCTGGCTGACCAACGCGGTCCGCCCGGACGCGACGGTGGTCCGGCTGTTGCTGGCCCTCACGATGACCTCGTTCTTCGTGATGGGCCTGGACCTGCCCTACGCGTTCGACCCGGACGGCTGGGCGTTCGGACTCGCGTTCCTGGTCGCCGTCGCCATGCACGTCGCGCTGTTCCTGACCGCCTCCGAACCCTCGGCCCGGGCCGGGATCCTTCGACTCGCGCCGTTCAACGCGGTCGGCGGCGTGCTGATCCTGATCGCGCCGCACCTGCCGGACGCCGGCACGTGGGTGTGCTGGGCGGCGGCCGTGGCGGTGCTGTACCTGTCGATGGTGATCGGACGCATTCGCGGCTTCGTGGTCGAGCCGCACCACTTCGTCGAGCGACACGGCCTGATCATCCTGATCGTGCTCGGCGAATCGGTCGTGGCCGTGGGCATCGGCGCGGGTGGTCGGCCGGTCGACTGGAAGCTCGCGGGGGGCATCCTGCTCGGCATCGCGGCCGCCACCGGCATCTGGTGGACGTACTTCGGCGGCGACGACGAACGCACCGTGCGGGCCATGTCGGACGCTTCCGTGGAGCGCCGGCAGATGCTCGGCTACGTGGCGTTCGGCCTGGCGCACGCGGTGATGATCGCCGGCATCGTGCTGGTCGCGGCGGGCATCTCGGATGCCATCCACCACCTCGGCACCGACACGAACCGCTGGTGGCTGGGGGCCGGCGTGGCCACCTTCCTGCTGGGTCACGCCTGGCACCGCTACGTACTGGGCACGGGCCCGGTCGAGGGGCGAATCGCCGTCGCGGTGGTGGCGGTACCGCTGATCGCGTCCGTGGCGAGTACGGGCTGGGCCGTACTCGCCGTCGCCACGGTGCTCCTCGCGATCATGACCGTGTTCGACCACCTCCGCCAGGTTCGCGCGGCGCAGGCACCGGACCCGCACCGGGTGACCGCCGCCGCCTGACCCTTCGGGAGCGGGATCCTGCTCTGCTAGCGTCGCCGGCCATGAACGACAGCGTGTATGTGGGCAATGCGGGCCCGGACGCGGCGCTGGACCGGGGTTGGCTGCTCGGCCACTTCAAGGACGCCGGCGATCCCCGGCACAGCGACGCGGTGGAGATCAAGTGGGGCGTGCACCCTCCCGGCGACGAGCGCGCCGAGTGGGTGACCGGGGAGGCGCGGACCGCGCTGCTGGTCCTGATCAGCGGCCGATTCCGGGTCGAACTACCGGGTCGCAGCGTGCTGTTGGCCAAGCAGGGCGACTACGTGGTGTGGGGTCACGGGGTGGACCACTCGTGGTCGGCCGAGGAGGAGTCGGTGGTGCTGACGGTGCGCTGGCCGTCCGTACCGGGGTATCGGGTGGGCGGGGACGTCTGACCACGCACCGACGGCAACGCCGAACCCGCCCCTCGTCGTCGATTCCTGGAGTCGTGGTCATCGTGTGCCGTCCCGCG